>JAKSKE010000009.1 GCA_024401895.1 Bacteroidales bacterium | reverse complement strand
TCCTCCCAGAAACTGAAGATTTCTGGGTTTCCTTGCGGAATAAAATATGAAAAAAGCCGTCATACTTACAATCGCACTGATGCTCGCAAGCGCGGCAAGTGCGCAGAAAACAGAAAATGTAAAATTCGGCAACTTCGAACAGTGGACTGTGAGAATGTTCAAGGAATCGGGGGTGCTGGGAGGCAAGACTGTTCCTCTATACGTGGTGGGGCCCCGCGACACCATTGTAGGGAATAAGAAATACGACTATTCCAAGACAATATGGGCGAGTTCCAACTCCTTCGCCCAGGTTATGGGAATCACCAAGATAAGCACCTCGGTTATGCCGGACAAAGGACCTTCGGGCACCTGTGCAAGGCTGGAGACCAATATGGTCAAGTGCAAGGCGATTGGCATAATAGACATTAGCGTTCTGGCCCAGGGTGCGCTCTTCTGGGGCAAGGTGTGGGAACCCATTACCAGCACCAAGACAGCCGAGGCCGCAATGGAGTGGGGAATTCCGTTCACAAAAAAGCCTTCAGCAATGATTTTCGACTATAAGGCCACACTGCCAAATACAGGCAGACTCCTTAAAGACAACAAGGAAATTGACGGTTACGACCCCGAGGAAGCTATGTTTATCCTACAGCAACGATGGGAAGACAAAGAGGGCAATCTGCACGCAAAAAGAGTGGGCACTGCGGTATATCTCATCAACAAGAGCACCGGGTCCTGGGTAAAAGGCAAGAGGGTTCCCGTAATCTACGGCGACGCTTCCAAGGACCCGTCCTACAACAAGGCGATGGCGCTTATGGACTCTTCCAACAAAATCAGAATCTACGCCAAGAACAGCAAAGGCGAGAGCAAGCAGGTCATAGAGGAAGGATGGGCTTCGCCCGATGAAACCCCCACCCACGCTCTTATGAACTTCACTTCCGGCACGCAGGGAGCCTTCTGCGGTGCGCTGGGCAATATTCTATGGATAGACAACGTTAAACTTGAATACTGATGGACTACAATATTCTTAAGGACAGCTGCATAGAGTGGATCAAAAACTGGTTCGAGCATAACGGAAAGGGCTGCCGCGCCGTTTTGGGAATGAGCGGAGGAAAGGACAGCACCGTTGCGGCGGCACTCTGCGCGCAGGCGCTCGGGCCCGACAGGGTTACCGGCGTTGCAATGCCCTCCAACGGACAGAGCCTCAACGAGGCCGACGAAATATGCAACCACCTTGGAATCAAATATCTGTGCGTTCCCATCGGCGGAATCGCCACCGAATTCGGAAAAATTTCGCAGGCCTCGGGGGAAGAACTGTCGGTGCAGGCCGAGCAGAACATTCCTCCCAGGATAAGGATGACGGTGCTGTACGCAATCTCGCAGAGCGAAGGGGGACGCGTTGTAAACACCTGCAACCTGTCGGAAGACTATATAGGATACGCTACCCGCTGGGGCGACGGAGCCGGCGATTTCTGCCCGCTGGGAGGACTCACCGTGCAGGAAATCAGAGGGATAGGGCACGCGATGGGGCTGCCTTCGAAATGGGTGGACAAGACCCCGGACGACGGGCTTCCGCACAGTTGCTCGGACGAGCAGAAGTTCGGTTTCACCTACGAGGTGCTGGACCGCTACATTAGAACCGGAGTGTGCGATAATCCCGCTGTAAAAGAGAAGATTGACCGAATGCACCGCAATAATCTCTTCAAGTTGAGTATGCCGGATAAATTCGAGCCCGGCCTATGAATCTTACTCTCAAGTTCAGCGAACTGTACAACGACGAAGGGTTTTCCGACGGCACCTGCATAGACCTGCGAGATATCCCCGAAACCAACTCCTACTGCAGTGCGCAGGCCCGGCGTGAAATTCTGGACAGGATTCTCCCCTACCCTCTGGCCGGAATCCATTGGATCGACAGCGGAGACTACCACTACGCCAGCGAAATTTTCATCGGCAGAATGCAGGAGCCATTCTGCCTTGCGCTGGTCGACAACCACAGCGACGCGCAGGACGGCGCCTTCGAAGGCGGAATGCTGAGCTGCGGGAATTGGGTAAAGGTAGCCCGCGAAAACAACCCTATGCTGGTCGAAAGCATCTGGAATACCCCCACTCTTACCTCTTCCCCGCAAATTCCGGTGTACATTTCCATAGATTTGGACGTGCTTTCCCCGGAATTTGCAAGGACCAACTGGAATCAGGGTACTATGAGTCCAGAGCAGATGGAAGAGATGGTGAGCCGCATTGCGGAGGGACGCAGGGTTCTGGGAATCGACGTATGCGGAGGGCTCACCGTCGCCAAAGGCGCGAGTGCCGCCGACATCCGGGTAAATCTTCAGACTCGCAGGGCTCTGGGAGCCTTCCTCGGCCGTCTGCTCGGATGAGATTGCGGGTCAAGCCCGCAATGACGGGACCTTAGCGGAGTTTCTCCTCTAACAGGGAGGCGACGCTTCCGGCAGTGCCGGCATTTCCGCGCTCCCTTTCCGAGATGAGCGAGAGAAGCCAGGTTTCCACCGTTGTATCTATCTGATAGTCATACGGTTTTCCAACTCCCAACCGTTCCGGCCACTCAAGGGCCTGGGCAAGGAGTTTGCGGGCTTTGCCAAACTGTCCGCGATCAATGGCCGACGCTGCAAGGTTGAGTTTGATTCTACGGTATTTCTCGTGACTGCTGCTGAGCCCCTCGAAAGGCAGAATCTCTATCCTGTCTATAATCTTTTCTGCCTTCTTGTACTGTTTTGTCTGCATATACGCCTCAACCAGGGCATCCCCAACCCTAACCTGATTGGGATGGGCCGCATAATACGGCTCAAGCAGCGAAACCGCCTCCCGGGCCCGGCCGGCTTTTCTCATCTGCGCGGCAAGCGCGGTAATGTATCTCCAGCTGTCGGAATCCAGTTCAACGGCCTTTACAAGGTCTGACTCATTATGCAGGAGTTCGAACCTGAATGCATAGAAAGGGGCATAGTCGCACTCGACCCCTTCTACAAGCGCCTCTGCCCCCTTTGTATTGCCAAGATGGTTCTGCAGCATAGCGAGCAGATATCGGCTCTGCCATCCGCCCCCATTCTCCACTGCCCAGGAAAGCGGAGCAAAGGATTCCTGACGGAAGGGAAAAACAAAATCGATTTCCTGCTTCTGTGCATCGGCTATCAGACTTTTGTCGGCGTGCAGGCAGGCAGCCCAGAGTGCGGTAAGCATATTCTGCCGGGGAAGGGCTTCCAAAATGGCCAGAGCCTGTTTGTCCAGGCCCAATTCCGTGTAGAACAGAGCCAGTTCAAGATAATCCTGCCAGGCAATTTCCTCCTGGAAGGTGGCCGCCAGCTGTGCCGCCGTCAATTCGCCCGCAAGGAACTCCTCGGCGGCCGCAAAATGACTCAGAGGGTTGAGTTCCAAAATCTTGTCCATTCCCTTTCCAACGGCCTTATATAGAATTTGCAGCGCAGTAAGATTGGCTCCGTTGCAATCCAGCGCCTTTCGCGCATAGTGAGCCGCAAGTTCAGCATCGGAATCGCGGAAATAGATTTTTGCCAGCTGGGTGAATGCCGCGCCGCGAAGAGAGCTGTTCGCTATGGCGGCCACTTCCAGACGGTCCATCGCGTCGGCCTTCTTGCCCAGATGAAGGGCGGCCAGACCGCCGATGTAACCTGCGTCGGGGTCATACTGGTCTATGGCAAGCGCCTTAGAAGAGTATTCATAGGCTTGAGCGTACTGCATCCTGCGATACAGCAGCTGAGCCTTCAAAGTAAGGGCTCCAAGCAATGCCGGATTGCCGCAAAGGGCACTGTCCACCTTTACCTCGGCTTTGTCATACATTCGCATTCCGCAGTAGTCCCTTGCCATAATAAGCTGGCCTTCAGGGCTGTAGGGGCGGAATTCGGAGTTTCTGTCCTGCGGCCTGTCCAGAATCTGCTCATCGGCCTCCCAAATGCTCCGGCCGCCTATGCAGATACGGGACGGTTCTTCATTCAATTCAATGTTCACCACTCTGGCCGGGAGCATTCCGGCGCCGGAGGTATGGACAATCTTTCCCTCTTTATTGTAAACGGTCAGGTCTCCGGAAGCCCGTCGCAGAGGGAAAATGCCTATGCAATACCGTTCCCCTTCACCTCTCACGGAAGTCACCGCATCCAGGGTAACGTTGTCGGCAGGGCCTATTCCGCTGTAGGGCAGCCAGTAGTCGGACCACTGCTCGGTTCCGAAGGGAGTGAACAGTGGCTGCCGGTAGGCCGATGTCCTGGAGCTTTTCACCTGATTCTGGTTATAGAGCTTTCCGCTCTGCATTTCTATATACTGCGGCCTGCCGTCGGTAAGCAGATCCACCCAAATAAGGCCCCGGCGGCTCTGTGCCCAACTGAAGTACTTGCGGCCGAGTTTCTCGTCGCGCAGCGACCAGTGCATCACGCCCCGGTCTTCGCTGGTGTAATATGCGCCGAAGAACGGCTTGTGCGAACCCACCATATGGTAGGACTTGTCGTCTCCGTAGGCCTGGGAAGTATATAGAGACAAATCCTTCCCGTCTTTCGTTTTGGGATATTCGAGGTTTTCTCCTCCGTGCCCTACGGCATTGTGACTGGGATAAACCAGCACAAGGTCGTCGCCGGTGCGCACTCCCGAATTGGCCCAGGAATAGAAAGGCTGGTATTCGGCGCTGTCGTTGTGCCAGATACTGGAAGTCCTCACCCATACCGCATCCTTGGGCAGATTTATCTCCACCGTCCAGTGGCTGCGGCTGAGCATCTCTATCACCCCAATGTAACAGCTCACACTGCCGTCGCTCTTGGTCTCAACCTTAAAGTCAACGTCGGACGAGCAGGACGGCGCGTGCCCTATGACGCCATAGTTGAACTCGATTCCGCCGCTGGTCCAGGGGCCGCGCATAGAAATGTCGCGGAACTTCACGGCATCGTTGTCATAGAACATCTCCTTACCCGAAGTCTTGTCGAATATCGACCATATCTTTCCTCCAATCTGAGGGAAAACCTTTACCCGAAGGTAGTCGTTCTCCAGCACCACCATCTTCCATTCGCGAACCTCCGAGCCGGTTGTAAAGCCGTCGAATCTCCAGTACGGATAGAGCATTCCGCCGTTGGGCACGGGATCGGGGTCGGCGAAAGGATAGGTTTTCATAAGGGTATCCTTGACTACGACCGTCTGGGCCGCAGAATCGAGCGGAGCAGACAGGAAAACTGGCACTGCAAAGGCCAGGCCCAGGATCAGTTTACAGACTAGCGAGTCATTCATATATGGTTGATTATTGATTGTCCGACATAAAAGTTTCAATAAGGCTGCCGTGCAGGCGCACAATGTCGGCCTGTCGGCACAGATGCAGCACTTCCCGCTCGCGGCCCCGGGTGAAACGCTTGTTCGAAGGGCCGAGCAGAACGGGCCTGCCGAATACGCGCAGTTCCTGCAGATTGTGCAGGATTTCCATATTCTGCTGCGGAGTCTTTGCAAAACCCAGCCCCGGGTCCAGAATCCAGTCGTGCAGACCGGCCTCACAGGCCCTGCGCCCAAACTCCGTAAAATAAGCCTTCAGTTCTTTCATCACCCCCTGCCCGTAATTGCAGAGGCTGTCCATTGTGGACGGAGTGCCGCGCTTGTGCATTGCAACGAACTGCAACCCGAGTCCGGCAGCCGTGCGCAGCATATCGGGGTCGTCCTCCCCCGCCGAAATGTCGTTCACAATAAAATCTCCTATGAGATTGAAGGCCCTGCACACTATGGAACTGCGGGTAGTGTCTATGGAAATTCTTTTCCCGTGGGGCAGACGGTTCAGGACAGGTTCGAGTCTCGCCCATTCCTGCTCCTCGCTCACCGGTGCAGCCCCGGGCCGGGAAGATACCGCTCCTATGTCCACTATGTCCACCCGGGGATTCGCAAGAATCTCCAAATCATAGCGGCTGGACTCCCAGAAGGAGTCGGGGGTAAGGTTCAGTATTCCCATTATCTGCGCCATACTCTACAAAGATACAAAAGTTGAACAAAACGCGAATGATTCGCGTAACGTACAACTTTCAGGAAAATTCAATATATTTGTAAGGTTATGCTCATTGTACTGGAAGGATTGGACGGAGCCGGAAAATCGACTCAGGTCCACAAGCTGAAAAAATATCTGGAAGGATTGTCTTCAAATCTGGAATACATCCATTTTCCCCGCTACGACGCTCCCGTTTACGGGAACTTGATTTCCAAATTCCTTCGTGGGGGCTTCGGGCCCATAGAGGCAGTTCATCCGCAACTGGTCGCACTGCTTTTCGCCGAGGACAGGCATTCTGCGCTTCCGTCGATTAAAAGCACTCTGGAGCGTGGCGGGACGGTACTTCTGGACAGATTCGTCTATTCCAACATAGCTTACCAGTGCGCGAAAATTTCCGACAGGGCCGAGCGGGAGGAAGTGCGCAACTGGATTCTGGACACCGAATTCGGAACCTTCGGCCTTCCGAAACCCGACCTGAATCTTTTTCTGGACGTTCCCATTGAATTTGTAAAGGAAAGCCTCAACGCCAACCGTGCCGGGCAGGACCGCGATTATCTGCAAGGCCAGAAAGACATTCACGAAGCCAGCATAGAATTTCAGAAAAAAGTCAGAGAGACATATCTGGAACTTGCCGGCACAGATCCCGGACTCAAGGTAGTGGATTGTTCCGACCCCCGGGGGCGGATGCTCGACGCCGACAGCATTTTCGCAAGAATAAAAACTCTGGTTGACGACGCAATCCTATGAGCAATATCTACAATGCAAGCCGCAGAGCCTCGGCTACCCTGATAGGAATAATAATTTATATGGCAGGATTCTTCAAGCTGATGGATCCTGTAGGCACTTCGCTCATTGTGGAAGACTATTCCAAGTTCTTCGGAGTGGATTTCGTTGCCTGGATTGCAAAACCCGTCGCAGTGACTCTGTCGTTGTTCGAGACTTTGCTTGGGGCTGCCCTCATTACCGGGGTATGGCGCCGGATAACCGCTTTTGTGAGCGGCGTCACTCTGGCGGTATTCACTGTCATTACCGCAATTCTGGCCATAAAGAATCCCAATATGGACTGCGGTTGTTTTGGGCAGGCGATACACCTCACCCACATTCAGAGCCTCATAAAGAACGGCATTCTGCTGGTGCTGTGGTGCTATGCCTTCCTTCCGTTCAAGGAATTGGGACAGAGCAAGAAAATCAAGTTTGTAACCTTCCCCATTGCCGCCATTTCCTCTGTTGCCTTTGCTGTTTACTCGCTTCTGGCCGTGCCTCTTATGGACTTCACCGCCTACAATCCCGGCGCCGAGCTCCAAGCCGAAGACGCACCCCTGACACTCTGCAACCGGCAGCGGGAATATTGCGACAGTTGCAGCTTCAAAGGCCCAATTATGGCAGTAAGTATCTACGATACAGATAATTATGATTTAGTGGAAGTTACCTCGTTCCTGGAGCAGGCGCAATTGGCCGGTTTCCAACCTATGGTTCTTATGAGCTGCGCTCCCGACGAACTGGATTCTCCCTTTGGATTCAGTGCCGACCGGCGCACCATTATGAGTCTGAACCGCTCCAATGCCGGGGCTACCTATATATACAACCAGCAGGTAATAAGGAAATGGTCTTCGCACCGGCTTCCACACAAAGACCAGATGGAGCAGTTGCTGGCCAGGAATGCCACCGAAGAGATGTTGGAGCATTCGGTCAAGAACCGGCTTAAGGTTCAAGGTTTTCTCCTGTATGTTTTTGCCGTAATGCTGCTTCTGTAAAGCAACTTTACCTTGCTCGCCGCACTAACAGCCAATCTTCAGTCTGACCAATCGGTTGGAGCCGTCGGGGTCGTCGTGGACGGTCATACAGAGAGGCCTGATGCGCGCGTCGAAAATTGTGGCAACCCTATCGTCTGAAAGAATCGCTTCCCTGCAGTTTTCGCAGAAGAACGAGATGTATATCCTGTCTTTCTTCTCACTGTAGTCTACATTGATGACAACCCTGCCGTTCATTGGAATTATTTCGGCTATCATCTGTCTTACAATGTTTTTAATCTTCTCTGACACGTCTTCTGCAATGGCGTATTTAGAGCAGAAGGCTTCTATGGCCGAATCCATTCCGGGGAAGTCACAGTCGCGACTGGTCAAAGTAAAGTCAATTCCGCGTATTTTATTGATAAACGCCGTGGTGGCAACCTTGGACGGCTTGTTGAATATAACCTCCGGAGTGCCTTCCTCATAAATGACTCCATCGGTCATAAAGAAGATTCGGGTGCTTACATCCTTTGCGAATTTCATCTCGTGGGTGACGATTGCCATTGTCATTCCCTGACGGGCGAGTTGGCGGATAACCGAGAGCACCTCCCCTACCATTGTGGGATCAAGGGCCGACGTGGGCTCGTCGAAGAGGATTATTTCGGGCTTCATTGAAAGACAGCGGGCAATCGCGACCCTTTGTTTCTGCCCGCCCGAAAGCTCCGATGGCATAGCTCCGGCCTTTTCTGCAAGTCCCACCATCTTCAGGAGTTCCAACGCCTGTTTTTCCGCTTCCGCGCGGCTCATCCCCAGAAGTTTGACCGGCCCTGTGGTAACGTTTTCCAGTACCGAAAGATGATTGAACAGGTTGAAGTTCTGGAATACCATACCCATTTTGCGACGGACAGCCGAAATGTCGGTATTCTTGTCCAGGATATTTACTCCATCTACAATGATTTCGCCGCCGGAGGGCGTTTCCAAACGGTTGAGACAGCGCAAAAATGTGCTTTTCCCCGTACCGGAAGGACCTATTATGGAAATAACTTCACCCCTCTTGATTTCACAGTTAACATCGCGAAGGACCATAAAAGGTTTTTCTTTGTCATCAAAGACTTTTGAAAGATGCTTTACTGTAATCATATTTAAGCGATTTTTTTACTGATACGGTCCAGAGCTTTGCCGAACAGCCAGGCAAGGAAGAAATAAATGATAGAGATTATGATGAGCGGAAAGAAGGGATCGAATGTTCTGGCGCGAATCATATCGCTGGTCTTTGTCAAATCCTGTATAGCCACGTAGCCTACGATAGACGTGCCCTTGATAAGGGAAACCGCCTCGTTCTTGAATACGGGAAGGATATTTTTCAAAGCCTGCGGAACAATAAAGTTGAAGAATGTCCCAACCCTGGTGAAACCCATTGCCAGGCCGGCCTCGGTCTGTCCCTTGTCTATGGCGCCTATTCCGGTCCTGAAAATTTCACAGGCATAGGCAGAAAAATTGATGGCGAAGGATATTACCGCCACCCAACGGCCGGAAAGGCCCGTGGACGATAGCACCAGGTAGAACATGACCATAAGCAGCACAAGCATAGGCACGCCCCGCAGAATCTCCACGTACACCTTTGCAAAATTGGAAAGGAATCTGTTCCCCGACATTCTGAGCAGGCATATCAACGCGCCCAGCAGAGACCCGAAAAGCAGAGAGAAGAAAGAAATGACAATGGTCTCCCACAACCCGTCCAAAAGCATTTTCCACCTGTCTTCAACCAGAATATTGTTATTGAAGCTGTTAGAAACTTTCTTGTAGAAAGGGATGTCCGCTGCCTGACTGGCCGTTGCTTTCCTGAAAACCATAACCGGAGAAAAATAATACGGGTCCGAAAAAAGGACTTCCTTGGAGCGTTCTTCATTGACAGTAATGAATGAGCACCAAACATTTATCACCCCTGTCTTCAGGCTCGCCATCAAGGCCGAAAAATCATAGGCCTCAACCTCTAGAGGTCTGTGCAGATAAGCAGCGAAACGCTTCATTAATTCGGCTTCGAATCCGACCCATTCTCCGTTCTTTATAAAGAAGCACGGGATTTGCACCATCGTGCCCACTACAAGGGGCTGGCCTTCGGTAAAAGTTTCTATTTCCGGCATTTCAGAAACAGTATACTTGTCTGAAATCCATCTGTCCCGCATTGCACCATAAGTGCCGTCGGCTTTGATTCCCGCGAGGAACTCATTGAACCGGGCGCACAGCGCGGCATCGCTTTTGCGGAACGCCGCGGCAATGTCTCCATCTATGTCAGGTACCCGGCAAAGCGGTTCAATGGGATGAAGGTTAGGGTCGATCCCCAAGACCAGAATAGTGTCTTCAACAGTGAACTGTACCCTTCCATTGTCCAATGCCGTAAGAAGGTCTACCGAATTGTTGTAAACCTGTTTGATTGCACCGGGACACAATTCCTCAAAATTGAGATCAACCAGTGACCCCGCAATACAGCCGGCAGTGCATCCTTCCAAATCTTCCGGCTTTGTTACTTCGTGGGAGCCGTTTCTGCCGGTATTCGCCGAGCAGGATACCATAACCAGAATGGAAATTAGCAGAATCGTTATTTTTCTCATACGCCAAAGTTAATTCTTTTTTCGTATTTTTGTGCATAAGCAATTGCCGGAATTTTAAATACTGACCATTATGAAAGAATTCATTGAAATTGCCCGGAAATTTGAGATATCCGGGGAAGTACTCGAGGTAAAACCTCTGGGAAACGGTCTTATCAACGATACGTTCAAAGTCATTACGTCTGACGGATGCCCCGACTATGTTCTTCAGCGCATCAATAATGCCATTTTCACCGATGTCGAACTGTTGCAGCACAACATAGATGCGGTGACGCGGCACATCCGCGGCAAACTCGAAGCCAGTGGTGCCGACGACATAGACCGCAAGGTGCTCACCTACGTTCACCCCAAAGGCAGCGACAAGACCTACCTTCTGCACGAGGGTAAGTATTGGAGAGTGTCGGTATTCATTTCCGACACCGTTACCCGCGAAAGCGCCGACGAAGAGAACTCATACTATGCCGGCAAAGCCTTCGGCAACTTTGAGGCAATGCTTACCGACCTTCCCGAAAAATTGGGAGAGACCATTCCCGACTTTCACAATATGGAGCTCCGTTCGCGTCAGCTCGCAGAGGCTGTCGAGAAAGATGCCGCAGGAAGGGTTTCCGACCCCGAAGTGCAGGAAATTCTCGCCGACATTGCCAAGTATGATTCCGAAATGTGCAAGGCCGAGCACCTGTACCGCGAAGGAGTGCTGCCCAAGCGAATCTGCCACTGCGACACAAAGGTGAACAATATGCTGTTCGACCACAGCGGCAGCGTGCTATGCGTCATAGACCTTGATACCGTAATGCCCAGCTTCGTATTTTCAGACATTGGAGATTTCCTGCGCACCGCAGCCAATACTGTTGCCGAGGACAGTCCCGAAACAGATAAGGTTGCTTTCAAGATGGAAACGTTCAAGGCCTTTGTGAAAGGATACCTTGAATCGGCATCGGTGTTCATCACCCCCATAGAGAAAGAGAACATTCCCTATGCCGCACTGCTTTTCCCTTATATGCAGGCCGTGCGCTTTTTTGCCGACTACATTAACGGCGACACTTATTATAAGATCAAATACCCCCAGCACAACCTGGTGCGCACCCGTAATCAAATGGCTCTCTTCCATAGTGCACTGAGTCACTTGGACGAGATGACGGCTTACGTTGCCGGCCTTTAGCAGGGTATTTTCAGATTCCTTCGGGATTGTTTTTCTGGAAGTTCCAGCTGTCGCGGCACATCTGTTCCAGGTCGTATTCGGCCTTCCAGCCAAGTTCGCGCAGCGCCTTGTCGGGCTTGCAATAGCAGGTGGCGATATCTCCCGGACGGCGTTCTTTTATGCTGTACGGGATTTTTATTCCGTTTGCTTTTTCGAAGGCCTTGACTACGTCCAGCACCGAGTAACCGTGCCCGGTTCCCAAATTGTAAATGTTTACGCCCGCGCCTTTCTGAAGTGCGCGCAGGGCTGCGACGTGCCCGCGGGCAAGGTCAACCACGTGAATATAGTCGCGCACGCCAGTGCCGTCGGGGGTGGGGTAATCGTTGCCGAAAACCGACAGCTCGGTGCGCTTTCCAATGGCCGTCTGGGTAATGTAAGGCATAAGGTTATTGGGTATTCCGTTGGGACTTTCGCCAATGAGTCCGCTGCTGTGCGCGCCTATTGGGTTAAAATAGCGCAGCAGCACTATACTCCACTCACTGTTGGCGGCCTGGAAGTCGGTAAGAATGCGCTCTATCATCGATTTCGTCTCTCCGTACGGGTTGGTACAGATTCCTTTGGGGCAGTTCTCGGTAATAGGAATCTCTGCAGGGCTCCCGTAAACCGTTGCAGAAGACGAGAATATGAGTTTGTTGCAGCCGTGACTGCGCATTGCTTCCAGCAGGGTGAACGTGCTGCACAGGTTGTTCCGGTAATATTCGAGCGGCTTTGATACCGATTCTCCCACAGCCTTAAGCCCCGCAAAGTGAATCACCGCGTCGAAATTATGTTCGGCAAAGAGTTTGTCCATTGCAGCCGCGTCGCATACGTCGGCCTCCAAAAAAGGAACACCCCTGCCTGTGATACGCTCCACTCTGGCAAGAGCCTCGGGCTTTGAATTTGCAAAATTATCTACAACGAAAACATCGTGGCCCGCCGCGCGGAGTTCCACAATCGTGTGTGTGGCTATGAAACCGGCGCCACCTGTAAGAAGAACATTCATATCCTTATGAAAATAATTTCACAAAAATAATGAATATTTCAATTCGCGGTTACTTCTTCCACCAAAAGAGGCCGCGTCTGCGGGGAACTATGTTGGGATTTGTCTTTTGGAAGTCTTCTTCCAATTCATCGCCTACGCACTGGTACAGGGCAACTGTAACGTTGTCGTGCCCGCCTGCCGCCAACGCGGCGTCAATGAGAACCGACTTGCACCGCTCAAGACAGTCTTTTTCCGCCATCAGGATTTTTTGTATCTCATCGTCCTGAATGAGGCCGCAGAGGCCGTCGGTGCACAGGAGAATAATGTCTCCGGCCGATATCACACGGTGCATATAATCTGGCTGAGCCTTATTGCAGCTGTCTCCGAGGCTTCTTGTGATAATATTGCTGTCCGGATGATAAAATGCCATCTCCGGGTCGAGGCTTCCGTTGTCGATGAGCTGCTGAACATAGGAATGATCCTTGGAAAGACGAATCAGCCCCGACACGGGATTGAAAAGATATGCCCGGGAGTCTCCGCACCAGGCTACGTTTACGTAAGACGATTTTATCCAAGCCAGGACTATTGTCGTACCCATCCCATTGGTAGAACTGTCCGACTTGGCTTTCTCTTTTATTTTTTTGTCGGCCGTCACAATGGCCTTTTTCATAAAAGATTCGATAGCGGGGAAATTGGACTTGTCTAAAGACAGTTTCGATTTCCTGGAAGAAAAACTGTCTTTGATACTGTTTACCGCAATATCGGATGCCACCTCTCCCGCATTCATTCCCCCCATTCCGTCGGCAACGCATAGAATGCAGCCTTCTTCGCTCAAATTGCTTACGGAGTCGGCATCTTCGGGCACACTCCACAGGCTGGCAGACAAATCGGGACAAACAATAAAATTATCCTCGTTATTCTTTCGAACCATTCCAACGTTCGTTGCAGCGGTAAGCTTGAATGTGATAGGTGACATAGTATAAAAAAGTTTTTTAAATGGACCGGCACTTGTGAGCCGTACCGGTCCATTGCAATTGCATAAAAGAAGGTTATTCGGTAATGTCCTGACCGTTGTTTACATAAGGATTGCGAACGCCGCCTTCAATCTTGATAACGCCCTGGCCGGTGTACCTCTGAACAACTCTGTCTATCTTTCTCTGGAGAGAGTTGATTTGGCCGTTGATGGAAGTTGACTGCATCTTAGCCTGTGTGTAGTAAAAACGAATCAGGTCCATCTGATCATTGAGAACGTCGAGGTCGCCAATCTCTTTGCACTTGTAGAACTCTTCATTAGCCTTTGCCACAAGGTTGTGAAGAATCTCAATCTGGTTCTGCTTGCTGGCTTTCTTGAACTGCCTCAGTGAAGCATCTGCGCTGAGCTGATCCCAGCTGATAACAACATCGTTCCTTGATGTCTGTGCAGAGCTGCTGCCTTCGAACATAGTGAAGGTCAATGCAGCCAAAACAATGTAAAGTACTTTTTTCATAACTGGTTAATATTAAAAATTAGTTGGTTTACTTAATTACGGGATCCTCTCGCTTGGTTTCATTAATCAATTCCTGAATTGTCTTTTTCTTGGGCTGTTCTTTCTCTACGGCTTCTTCTTTCTTAGTTGCAGTTTCTGCCGGAGCAGCATTTTCCTTAGGAGCGGCATTCTCATTTACAGCAGGGGCAGCGGGTGCAGGTGCAACTTCTTTTGGCTCCGATGACGTTTTCTTAAGTGACTCGATTTCGCTTCTGAGGGCTTCGCTCTTGTCCAGAAGTTCCTGTTTCTCGGCTTCGCTCTTTGACATTTTCTGACGAATCTCATTGATAGCATCTTCAGACTGGTCCTTGGCATTTTCCAGCTGCTGCTTCATAATATCGTATTCCATATTCTTAATGTCAATCTGCTTATGGATGTCTGAAATTTCAGTCTCCTTCTGCTGGATAGCCTGCTGGTACTGCTTGTTGCTGTGAACGTTCCAGGCAACGAGCGCTGCTATAGCAAGAATGAATACAACGCAAATAACAATGATGGCAGTTTTGTAAGGGCGGAGTGCCTGTTTGCGGAAAAGGTTCATTCTCTCGGTAAGGCCGATGCTGCTTACCATACTGCTGCTGCCCTGAGGAACTATGAATCCCATAACGGGGCCTCTGGAAGAGAGGCGGATTTCATCTCCCGATGAAAGGTTCCATTCTCCCTGAATGGGCTGTCCGTTCACGAAAGTTGCATTTGTCTGTGAGAGATTGATGATTTTCCATCCGTTGCCTTCTCTGACAATTGCGGCGTGGCGTCTGCTCACCGTGTCCTGGCTCTCATCGAACCTTACCTGGCAGGAAGCGGCCCTACCAATCTCGATCTGGTCGATAATAATCTTCTGTGACTCACCAGCGTGGTGGAACTGAGATTCTGTCTTGTGCTCGAGAATATAGTATGACTTTCCCGAAGCACTGAAAACAGAGGAGATACCGGCGCCTATTGAGCCGGCTACTGTCCTTTTGTAGTTTGTTTCCATATAGATTTGTATTAGTTAGAAAATGTTGAATTTTATCTTTATGTTTCCTGCCGATATTATATCTCCGTCCGACAGCACGGTACCGGAGTCATCGACATCGCCGGAATTCACCCAGGTTCCGTTCGTGGAGCGTTTCCATTCCCGTGTGTGCTCATTCCACTGTCCATCTCTTATCACCCACCGGTCTTTACTGCCCTTTTCTATAGAAAAATGTTTTCTGGACGTATAGGATTCACTGAAATCGGTCAAGGTTATGTTGTTGGAATCAGCCAGCCCCACCGTTATGAGATTTTTATGAACCGGATCCAGACATTCGGCCAGATTGAACTCTGCACCGTAATCCTTTCCTTGAGCTATGGTCAGATAGACGCCTTTCGCGTGTTGCTTCTTCGGTTCAGCCTGCGCCGCGGATGCGGGAGATACCCGAGGACTGTACCTGTCTCCGGGAACCAGTTTTATTGCCTCTTCTGCGCTCTGAATCCTGGTTTTCCACGATGCCTTCAGGCAACCGGAAATGAGCTTTGTCCATTGGGACGAGTTCGGGACAGCCGCCAACGCATTTTTGTTCCAATTTTCGGCCTTGCTGTTTATGAGGTATTTAGCCAAATCGTTGTGGTCTTCCAATTTCCCGAACGGAAGGACTCCGGTGAGGAGCTGATACATCAGCACACCGAATGAAAATATATCGGTTGTGGGAAGAACCGTGGCCATTCCCCTTTCTCTGTTCGACTGCTCCGGCGGCATATATGCGTAGGTACCGAACATCTGGGCCGGCTTGCCGAAAATATTTCTTTCGGTGAGGCGCTTGTTCTTGTCTCCGCTGATACCGAAGTCGGTAAGGGCTACCGACCCGTCTTCCCTGATAAGCACATTCTCGGGTTTCAGGTCTCTGTGAACCTTTCCATTGGAGTGCAATGCCTTAAGTCCGTTCAATATGTCAATGGCAATCCTCGACATATTCACATCGCGTCTGCCAATGTATTTGCAGATATCCCCGCCTGGACAGAATTCCATTACGAAGTAAGGGTTCCCGTTCAGGTAGCCGGAGTCGGAGGAATGCACAAGATTCCTGTCGGGAATTCGTCCGGTCTTGAATTCCATATCAAAGCGCTCTATTAGCGCATCGCGGATGTCTGAAGGCACATCCCACAGCCGCAGCAGTTTGAGAGCCCGAACTTCCCCCGTGTAATCCTTGACCTTGAACACCTGGCCGAAAGAGCCGCTGCCAAGTTCAGCGACGACAGTATATTTGCCGTCTATTCGGTCACCGGTGCGGCAGTCGCATCTCGATGGGACAATATGTGATGAACTGTGGCCGCTCATTTTTCAAATCTGTATTTTTTTCCACCAATTTCTACCGTCTCCCCCTCCCTGAGTTCAAGGGATATTCCGTCTCCTTCCAATGAGACAAGCCGGAACACATCTTTTGCAGAGTCAAATGCAGTCCCGCACCAGGGACATACGTCGGAATAATTTGTAGCCGGGTATCCGCATTTGGCACAAGTCCTCAGATTCTTGTCGGACTTCCCGTATGAAGAGGATTCCCGGTTCGAATATGAATCCGGTCTCACAGGTGAATAGGAAAAATGGATTACTCCGTTTCCGCCGCCGTGAGAACTTCTTTTCTCGAGAAGGTTGCCGCATTTGCTGCACACTATGTTGCCGTCCGGGTTTTCCCAGCCGCAATTATTGCATCTCATATATTAAAAATACGTACTCAGTTGAACTCTGACACTCGTTTGGAGGATATTGTTCCCCGAAATAGTAATAGTGCTGGAAGTATCTGTGTTTATGTTGTAGTAGGATGCCGTAAAGTTCACCGAGCTGTTGGGGGCCACCGTCATTGTGGTCTCGGACAGGTTGGCAGATTTTCCCGAACTGCTGATTTCGAAAGTCACTTCGGTGGAACCGGGGTTGAATACTGTGAACTGAACGCTGGCCCTGTCATTTACATTCGCCCTTACCGAAGTCCTGGAAGCGGACAGTTTAAGGTCAACGATTTCCACAGATTCCTTTTCGAGGTTCTGCCTTGCCACTACAAGGCCGTCGTAAATTACCTCCACGGTTTTTTTCTTCGAGCCAGAGCGGAATTCGTAGTAGTTGATGCCCTTGTGCTCCGGCATTTCAACTATACCGTATTCGGAAAGGCAACGTACCGTAAGCAACGACGGATTTGCGTCCACTTTTTTCTGCACTTCCGAGGGCAGAATCAGATGGAAACGGAAAGTATAGTTCCCTGTAGCATCCAGGACATAGCTGGAAATGAGCCTTGCCGGCTTTCCTTGCAGCCTCATAAGCCTGGCCTTTCCGTTAGGCAGGGTAACCGCAGCCGTTTCGTTAATGAAATCTGAAGCAAATTTGAACTGGGACGGAACTGCTACATAGCCGTAAGCGTCCTTATACCCGTAAAGCCCTGTGTCGTCGTCCTTGAAAGCCTTGAGCCCGTTTGCTTCTGTCTTGTAATGATAATTGTCCAGATATGTCAGAATGTCTTTCCTGTCTTCGCAAGAAGAATAATATTCCGCATTCTCCTTGGGGATACTGATGGTATTTATACCAATAGAACCAAAGACACCTTTAACAACCGACTTGGTCCGTTCTGACAAATCCACCTCTGTCCATTTGTCGGTTCTGCCACTGTTTACCCTTACAACCAGGGCCTTGCCACTTATGCAGGGTTTGATTTCGGGATATTCATCCTTGAGCACCATTGAGCCATACCTGTCAATAAAGCCGTAAGCGGTTCTATTGGTTTTCGTATAAACGGGAAGATATCCGCCCGAATAAAACGGGTAGGCATCTACGAACATATCCTTTTCAAGGTCTCTTACCTCCAGGTCAATGTCAACCAGCCTGTGCAGGCGATAACGGCCGTCCCTCTTTACCAGAACCAGGGCCATTCCGTCGTGAAAAGCCGTGATATAATCGGCAGTCCACTCCTGCACAAGAGTTCCGTCACTCTTGAGTATTCCGACTTTGTTGTTCTGTCTGTATCTGAAGCAATCGTCCGACATTGGCTCAATCATATCATACTCGTCAGATATGAAGTTCAGATTCTGAGAATATGCGGCCAGTGCCATACAGCACATTGAAAGGGAAATTATAAGATGTTTATACATATATGCCACTTACTTTTTAACGTTCTTGTATATAGCATCGCGGAATTTGTCCTCGAAATTGGCAAACAGCTGATTGTAAACGAGGTCGTTGGCATCGAAAGAAGCCTGTTTGCCCGCTTCGAACATATCTCTGAGGTCTGCCAGCCGACGCTGTTCAAAACCTCTTTGGGGACCCCCGATGAAATCCATACATTTCTCAAACATTGCCTGGTAGCAGCCCGGATCAAGCTCCAGGGCAAGAGTGCTGTACTGTTCCGACAAGGACGGATTCGGCTCTACCATTTCCAGAACAGCCTGATTGAACAGACCAAGATAAATATGGTCTGTCTGGGAACCTGCATTTCTTATAGCGTACACATACGCCATAACGGCCGCAGCCTCGGCAGATGACTTGTATTTTTTGTCTATAACCCTTTTCAGGACCTCAATGCCGGTATCGAAAGAGGTTGAGTCTTTTATCAGTTTTTTTCCGTAAGCAGTATAATACCCCGACGTGAATATTTCTATGCTCTCTCCGGTACTTGTGTCGGTTATTCCACCGTTGGCATCGGGGTTATCGAGAATCACATTTCTCAGACTGTCCTTGACAAATTCCAGGCGGGCCAGGGCGGCAGCCTGCGCCTCTTCGTCAACCTTGGGAGTAAACGGCTTGCTTAGCAAAAGGAATAGGACAATCGCCACCACAGCCGCTGCGCCACAGCCGATTATCAGTTTCCAATTAACTTTTTTCTCCGGTTTTTCCTGCCTCACCGTTTGGCCGTTGTCCAGCACGGTCCCCGGGAAATCGGCTTTCTGGGCCAACAGGGATTCGGTAGTCTTTACAATGTCTTCAGCCGAAGGCCGGTCCCAGGTCTCCTGGGCCAGACACGAATAGATCAGTTCTTTGAGGGATTCCGGCACATCGGCATTGATATCCGGAATTTCTGCGCCGTTTTTCTGCATTACCCCGCCTATGTTGCCATAAGGGGTATTGCCTTCCAGAAGTTCATAGGCCATTGCACCCAAAGACCATATGTCACTGGCTTTGACCGGAGCGGGATTTTTAGAGAATCTTTCAGGACCCATATATCCACAGGTTCCCCCGGAATTTTCAGTTGCCATAGCGCTTTTGCGCAAAGTGCTTCTGGCCTTGGTGCTGATTCCGAAATCGGTAATTACATAATCTCCGTGGTCGTTGAGGAGAATGTTGTCAGGCTTAATGTCCTGATGTATAATAGGTGGATTCTGACTGTGCAGGTAGGCCAATCCTGCGGCCACATCGTGAATCAGATGAAGAACTTCATCTGCCGTGGCTTTGCCTATGAGAGATGTACCCCCTCCCGATCCGCAATAAGGCATAATCAGATAGGGAGACCTTTCGAATACGTCAAAATAGGTGGGAGTAAGGATATTGGTATGGTTTGAGTTGAACACCAGAGAGAACTCCTTGGAGAACATTTCAGTTCCCCTGTCGTCGAGCCCTCCGTTGGGGGCATATACCTTGAGGGCAATGTCCAGTCCCGATTTATTGTCTTGTGCCAGCCAAACCTCAGAGAAGCCTCCTTTACCCAATAATTTGACAAGGATGTATCTGTCGGCAAAAACAGCACCATTTTCCAATACCATATCTTATTTTTTTAATAGTTATTCCAGTGGCGAATTAGCTAGACCTCGCAAATTTAAATTTATTTTCAAAAAAATAAAATAGGTTTAATATAAAAGGTAAACGTCCTCGCCGGGCTTGACGAAATTGAAGTTTTCACGGGCATAGGTTTCAAGGGTGTCCAGACTGTTTTCCAACCCGTGAAGACGGGAATCCATCTGTTCTATGGATTCATTGTAACGGCGGATGGTTTCTTCCTGCCGGTCTATGTTGCGTGCAGACTGTATCCAATGTACCACATTGTTCTTTTTAATGAACAGAAACGCTATGAAGATGAGCGCCGCAATAAGATAGAATCTCCAGCCTGTATTTGATTTTTTATTCATACGAATGAGTATTCTCGCAAAAATAAGTAATTTTGTAAAAAATTAAAAACACATATATTGAAATATGAAACCTACACTTCTTGCTTTGGCCGCCGGAATGGGAAGCCGTTACGGTGGACTTAAACAACTCGACACCCTTGGCCCCAACGGGGAAACCATTCTGGATTATTCCATTTACGATGCAGTCCAGGCCGGCTTCGGCAAAGTTGTCTTCATTGTAAGGGACTCGTTCCGCACACAATTCGAACAATTGGTTGAGAGAAAATACGGCAGCTACCGCTGCCCCGATGGAGAAAAGCTCCAGTTTGCATTCGTGAGTCAGGAACTCGACAAGATTCCGGCCGGATATGAAGTAAATCCCGAACGCGTCAAACCCTGGGGAACCGCTCACGCAGTGCTGATGGCAAAAGACGTAATAAAGGAGCCCTTCGCCGTAATCAACGGTGACGACTACTACGGACGCGACTCCTTTATGGTTCTGGGAGAATGGCTGCGGAATCATTCCAACTCCAGCGGCGAGTACTGCATTGTGGGTTTTGAACTCCAGAATACCCTTTCTGAAAACGGAAGCGTTTCCCGCGGCATCTGCTCTTACGACAAAGACCGCAAACTCACCAGCGTTGTAGAGCATTTGGAGGTAATTAAAGAGGGCGACGGCCGAATCTTCGGTATAAACAGCAATACAAAAGAAAAGGTTGAAGTAAACGGCACCGACCTCTGCTCTATGAATATGTGGGGATTCACCCCCGATTACTTCGCGCACAGCGAAAAGGCATTCGCCGATTTCCTTGCCGCTTACGGCACCGAACTCAAGAAAGAATTTTACATTCCGTACGTAATCGACTGTCTGATTAAAGCCGGAACCGCAGGAACCACCGTGCTGGGCACGAGCTCAAAGTGGTTTGGTGTAACCTTCCCCGAAGACCGTCCCGGGGTTGTAGCAAAATTCGCCGAACTTGTAGAAAAGGGAATATATCCCTCTCCCCTCTATTGATATGAGAAAGACCCGCAAAGGAAATTTTGGCATTTTAGCCAATTTCAATCATTTCGTACCGGGAATTTCAGACATTGTCGTATTGTGCATCTGGCTTCTGGTAGGTGTGCTGGCCGGCAATGTCGTAGCGCTGATTCCGGCACTCCTGCTCAAAGGCACCGGCTTTTCGGGAATGGATGCAGTTATGCTTGTGTCATACCCTCTTATGTTTATTCCGGCAATGATTTACGCATCGCTCCGGTCCAGAAACAGAGAGTCCTTCGAAAAGGGATACAGGCTCAACAACAGTAATTTCGCTCCCATAGGAGGCGCGCTCTGTGCAGTTCTGGCAATTGTCGCTACCCTTGCGCTCAATTTCCTGTCCGACTTCTTCATTACCCTTCTGCCTCCAATGCCGGAGAGTCTCAAGGCCGCTATGGAGAGCCTTACACAGGGCAATTTCGTAATGAACCTTATTTGCGTGGCCATATTCGCCCCTTTCTTCGAAGAATGGCTCTGTCGCGGAATGGTACTTCGCGGGCTCCTCAAATATAAGAGCAAGACAGGCAAGAGCATTCGCCCGGTATGGGCCATAATAATTTCGGCCGTCTTCTTTGCAGTCATTCACGCCAACCCCTGGCAGGCCATAGCCGCATTTATGCTGGGTTGCCTTTTCGGTTATCTTTACTGGAAGACAGGGTCGCTCTACCTTACAATGCTGTTGCACGCAGTAAACAACTTTACGGCTCTCGTGCTGTCCAACGTTCCGGCTCTTAAGAATATGGAAAGCTGGTCTGAAGTGCTGGACAAGCAGACATTCGCCATTGTGTTCGTCGCCTGCGCATTGCTTGTGACACTGTGCGCACTGCAATTCCGCAGAATACAGCCTAAAGAAAAGGCCGGCAGTTTCGAAGAGGTTCCGGCCCTGTTCGACTAACGTCTTCTTCTCACAAAATCGGCGGCAAGCCCCAGAGTTTCGATCTTGCCCACATCGATAAGTTCAAGTCCCGTCTGCACGTAAGCGTAGATGGGATTTTCTTTTGCCGCCTGAAGATAGAAATCTACAATTGAGAATTTTGCCGGCCAGGTTTCCATCTGCGCGAATATGCGGTCAGAAACGCAATGCACTCCGGCAAAGGCGAAGCGGTTGAATTTATTGGGATTGATTTTCCCGAAAGGGCTCTTCACCTCACCGGTGGTAAGGTTTGTCCATCCGCACAGGCGGGCATCGTCGTCGAACAGAAAATACCTGGTGGTATTGCGTTCGCTTACCAGAAGGAAGGACAGTGCGTCTGCAGGGCAGGATTCGCACATTGCGGGAATGTCCAGATTGGAGAGAATATCTACGTTATGAATGAGGAAACGGCCGCCTCCCTCCAGCAGAGGACGGGCGAATTTGATTCCTCCGCCGGTGTCCAGCAGTTCACCTTCCTCTTTTGAAAGCGCTATGTTTGCCCCCAGATTGCCGCTGGCTTCCAGGAATTCCTCTATTTTGCCGGCGAAATGGTGGACATTTATGACAAAGTCGTTGAACCCGAATCCCTGCAGGTTGTTTATGGTATGCTGCAGAAGGGTTTTACCCTCAACCTCGACCAAAGCTTTCGGACGGTCGTCGGTGAGCGGTCGCAGGCGGGTACCCAAACCTGCGGCAAAGATCATTGCTTTCATTTACAACTGTTTTTCTATGTGCAGTTCCCTGTGGGTAAGGGCAACCTTTACGTCAAATTTATGGGACAGGTGTTCGGCCAGATGTTCGGCGCAGTAAACCGAGCGGTGCTGACCTCCGGTACAGCCGAAGCATACCTGCAGATGAGTGAACTTCCGCTCCTGGAACCGCTGTACGTGGGAATCTACCAGCGAATATACATTTTCGAGGAACTTGAGAACTCCTCCGTCGTCTTCAAGAAAGTCTTTCACTTCCTTGTCCAGACCAGTAAACTGGCGGAAATGTTCGTATTTTCCGGGGTTGTTGATTGCACGGCAGTCGAAGACATATCCGCCTCCGTTGCCTGTATTGTCCAGAGGAACGCCTCTCTTGTAGGCAAAGCTGTATATGCGCACCTCGAGCCGTTTGTCGTCGGCAACGTCGTAAAGGTGATGCAGTTTTGTAAGGGAACTCAGCACCTCGTTAAGATAGGGATACTTTTCGAAGGGCTTGGATATGAGCTTGCGCAGGCTGGTAAGCGCAAAAGGAACGCTTCCCAGGAAATGAGGCTTTTTCTCGAAATAACCGCGGAAACCGTAGGCTCCCAGCACCTGGAGAGTACGGAACAGGACAAATATGCGCAGTTTCTCCCGGAATTCGACTTCATTGACTTCGGTGAATTCGCGCAGGGAATCCAGATATGCCTGTATGAGTGTTTCCTTCAGATCCTCAGAAAAACGGGAGCGTGCCTGCCATATGAAAGAGGCCACGTCGTAATAGATGGGACCGCGGCGTCCTCCCTGAAAGTCAATGTAGTATGGTTCCCTGTCCCGCACCATTACGTTGCGTGCCTGGAAGTCCCTGTACATAAAGGTATTGTTCTGCTCCTTCAGAAGGTCTTCCTTCAGCCGGTCGAAATCGTCCTGAAGCCTTACCTCGTTGAATTCCAGGCCGGTGGCCTTGAGGAAACAGTATTTGAAGTAATTGAGGTCGAAGTTAACCATACGCTCGTTGAACTCGGAGTCGGGATAGCAAACGCCGAAGTCCAGGCCTTCAGCTCCCTTGAACTGGATTTCCGGAAGCTTCGACACAGCCTTGCACAGCAACTCAATCTCACTTTCGTTGTAGTCGCCCGTTTCACGGCCTTTGCTTACCATCTGATAGAGCTGGCTTTCACCCAAGTCTTCCTGTATATAGGTCATTTCGTCTTCGCTCACGGCATAAAGCTCGGGCACGTTGAGCCCCTGCGAGTGGAAATGCCGTGCAATGGTAATGAACGCGTGGTTCTCTTCCCTGCTGGTTCCCTTTACGCCTATTATGGAAGTACTTCCCGATTTCAGACGATAGTACCTCCGGTTGCTGCCAGACGATGTAAGTTCCTGTGTCAATTCAACTTTCTTTCCGGTGAAATTTTCAAATAGAGCAATAAGTTCTTCCATACTTTTGACTTCGTTTATCAAGCAAATTTACTCACTTTTTGGGGATTGCCAAAAAGTGAGTAAATTTGCCTCCCTATGAAGTCTGCTTCACGGATACTTTTCCCCCTTTGCGTAGTGGTGGCAACCGCGGTGTTGTCGTTCTATCCTATGCAGGGAAGTCCGGTCTCCAGCGGCTTTCCAAGCGCATCGGCCGACACTGTAATCTATCCGGCCGACGCCTATAAACTCAACCGAAGGGGAAATTTCGAACGGGAGGAACTTTCCGACAGCATCCTGCAGAAAGCCGGGGCGCTGAGGGATTTCAGTTTTACCGACACCTCTGTCGTGGACAGCCTGCTCACCCCGGAGCAGCTTGAAAAGATGCGAAAGGACTCCATCGACCGTGCCGACAAAGCCTACCGGGACAGTATCCTTGCCGCGAAAGAAGACCGGAAGGCCCTGCGGGACTCTATCATAAAAGCCACTCCCCGCGTTCTTTCTACCTTCGCCCTGACCGATTCAATGCAGTTCAAGCGTATTATACATTGGACCGTGGACCAGGATTTCCATAATCTGAACGTCTCATTCCCCGACACTTCATACAACAATTCCTTCAACGATTACCCTTATCTAAAGCGCGACGTCAACGCCACCTGGCTTGGAACGGCGGGGTCTCCGGTTCAGACATACAATTATTTCAAGCGGGACATAGCCGACGAGGGCGTGGAATTCTACCGGGCATACGAGAGCTGGGCAGTGTGTCCGTCCACCCTCAAGCAGTACAACACAAAGACCCCGTACACCGAACTGGCATATTACGGCACCCTGTTCGCCGGAGCCGAGAAGGAGTCCAACAATTTCCATATTCTCACCACCCAGAACTTCCTTCCCGAACTTAATTTCACAATCAATTTCGACAAATACGGAGCCAAGGGTATGCTCTTGAACCAGAACAACGTGAACAGGAATCTGTATGTTACCCTCAATTACCTGGGCAAGAAGTATATGATGCATACGGGATACATCCTCAATACCGTCGATGAAGGCGAAAACTGGGGTATAAAGGAACTGTATCAGGTGAGAGACACAACTATGGAGGTGAAGGAGATTCTAATAAACAATTCGTCGGCCAAATCCTCCCTTAGGAAGCACACCTTCTTCCTGAACCAGCAGCTGCGCATCCCGTTCGACTTCATTCACAAGATACGTCACAAGAAAGACTCCACTTATGTCATTCCCGAAATGGACAAGGACATAACTTCGGCATTCATAGGCCACAGTCTGGAGTACAGCACCTATACCCGCAAATACACCGACGGAGCAAGCGATTCCCTGCGCGCACAGAAGCTGGACAATAAAGTCTTTCTGAGGTTACAGCCCTGGTCGAGCGACGGAATCGTTTCCAAACTGGACGTAGGTCTGGGTGACCGCCTGATGAACTATTCCTACGGAAAGGCTATCCCCGACTCTATTCGCAGAAGCACCGAAAATACCGTATTCCTTTATGCCGGAGTGCAGGGACAGGTGAAAAAGTATTTCAAATGGAACGCCAAGGCGCACTATAACATAGCCGGGGCCAGGATAGGCGATTTCGACCTGAACGGAACATTGGATTTCAATATGTATCCTTTCCGCAGAGCCAAGGAGAGCCCGCTTTCGTTGAAGGTAGGCGTAAGCACCAATCTCAAGTCTCCCGACTTCTTCCAACAGCACTTCTATTCCAACAGTCTGAAATGGGAGAATACGTTCGGCAAAACTTCTTTCACAAAGTTCTCGGGAGTGCTGGACATTCCTCACTGGCATCTGTTGGCAGAGGTGAACTATGGCCTGCTTGCAAACTCGGTCTATTACGACGCATCCTGCACTCCGCAGCAGTTTGCACCTGCCGTGAACGTGCTCAGCGCCAGCCTTAAGAAAGAATTCATTCTGGGGCCCCTGCATCTGGACAACAGGGTACTGTTCCAGACCTCCTCGAACCAGGAGGTGCTGCCGCTGCCGCTACTGTCGCTCAATCTCAAATACTTCGTGCAGTTCGTAGTCGCCCGCGATATGGCCACAAAGACCCATCCGGTACTCACGATGCAGTTCGGGGTCAATGCATTCTACAACACTAAATGGAATTCCCCCGGCTGGAATCCCGTAGCCGGTGTCTTCTACAACCAGAGAGAGGAGCTTTACACCAACGGGCCGTTCTTCGACGTATTCATAAATGCACAGTGGAAACGGGCCTGTCTGTTTGTGAAGATAGAGAATCTGGGTCAGGGATGGCCCCTCAAATACGGCAAGGATTATTTCAGTGCCCACCGTTACATCCATACTCCAAGGTCCTTTAAGATTGGTATCTACTGGCCGTTCTATATGCAGCCTACCCCCAACAAGAAGGTTGAGGCCATAAGCAGCAGCAAATAAA
This sequence comes from Bacteroidales bacterium, assembly GCA_024401895.1. Lineage (GTDB taxonomy): Bacteria > Bacteroidota > Bacteroidia > Bacteroidales > UBA932 > Cryptobacteroides. The sequence goes on along the minus strand of JAKSKE010000009.1, from coordinate 19,878 downwards.
TGATAAAGGAAGCTATGAAACCACTTGCGGCCGCTGCTGTGCTGGCGCTGGCTCTTTCGACCGGTGTTTCCTGCAGCGGCCGGCAGCCCTCTCACACGAGCGGCGACCACTTGGTATGCATTCTGGACATTTCAGAAATACAAAATACGAGCGACCGGCTCTATACCGGTTACTGCTATGACCTTATGAAGGACTATGCGGCAAGCCGGAGCAAAACGGTGGAAATACGGCTTGCCAAAAAGAGCGACGACCTGCGGAACTGCCTGCTCAGAGGCAAGGCAGACATAGTTTGCACCCCTCTCGAAACCTCATTAAAGGCCGACAGCCTGCACTGTTCCTCCCCTGTTGACAGCCTGTTCCTGTGCTTCACCGGAATGAACGACACGGCCGAATCCATTCTTCTGGAAAGTTGGATACTCAGCTATAATCTGTTCCCGGGCCGGGAACAAAAGAGAAATATGTACCTGAACCCGTTCAATCCCGCAACCGCAGGAAAATCTTTCGCAAACAGAGACTTCATTTGCCCCTACGACACCCTCTTGAAGAAGGCGGGCAGGCAGAGCGGTTTCGACTGGAGGCTGCTTGCCGCATTGCTTTTCCACGAATCCCGCTTTCACATTGAAGCGGTCTCCCCCTACGGGGCGGCGGGTCTCTCCCAAATGACTCCGGCCACGGCTGCGGCTATGGGCGTTACCGACTTTCTGGACCCCGAGAGCAATATTATGGGAGGAGCAATGTACTTGCGGGAAGTCTATGGTAAACTCTGCGACGACAAGTGTGACAACCTGTTGAAATTCACACTCGCAGCATACAATTCGGGCCTGGGGAATCTGACCAGGGCCCGTGAGGGCGCCATCTCTGCAGGTCTCGACCCCAATGTATGGGACAATGTAAGGAAGAGCAACGAATACTCGCAAACCGCAAGCTATGTAGATGCCGTTCTCTCGACCTACAGTGCATACAAGACGATTCCCGAATAGAAAAATCTAAAGGCTTCTGACCGTTTGCGCGGGATCTACCCTTGAAATGAACTTAAGAGGGATGAGCAGGAACAGCAAAATGGCGGCGAATGCCAGCACGTCGGCCACCAGAATTGAAGGCAAATCCACCCCCATAGGCACAAACGACACAAAATAGTTGGCAGGGTCAAGCTTGAGCAGATGGGTCCTGTCCTGCACAAAACACAATAGCAGGGCGGCCGCATTGCCCGCCAGCATTCCGGTTGCAACGGCTCTTGCGCCCAACCTGAGGAACAGCGCGTTCAGCTGTTTTCCACTCATTCCCAGCGACTTGAGCACACCTATGGTAGAGATGCTGCGGAACAGCAGAATAAGCAGCCCCGACATCATATTGAACGCCGCAACAATAATCATAAGCACCAGTATCGCCAGAACGTTCCCGTCCACTATCCCCAGCCAGTCGAACAGCGCCGAATATCTTTCTCGCAAGGAGAGGGACATCATTCCCGATATGTTTGCTATTTCCCACGCCAGAATCTGGGAATCCACATTTTTCCGGCCATCGGCCGACAGCCTCACCTCCAGCGCGCTCACCTCATTTTCCTTCCAGCGCGCAAGGTTCTGCATATCGCGCAGCCCGGCAGTGACCACCAGACGGTCGGGGGAATCTACCAGGACGTCGCAAATGCCGGTTACTCTGAACTTTCTGGCCTTGAGTTTCTCTCCTATGAAATATGCGGGCAGTTCGTCGCCCACATTCAGATTCATAAGGCTGGCGAGCCTCCTGGGGACGGTTATTCCCCAGCGGGTGGTGTCGCTGCTCTCCACTCCCTTGAAAAGCACCCCCTGAATGCTCTGTTCTCCCTTTAGAATGCCATAGCGGTATATTACCGGCACAACCTCTTCAACTCCGTACAAGGAATCTATTGCCTGCACGTACGGTTCGTCGCTGAAGATGGGGTCCTGCTCGTGAAGCAGATTCAGGGATGTGGCCGAAATCTGCACGTCCCCGGCCAGCTGGGACAGAGAGCCCAGAATTTCCCTGCGGAAACCTTCGGCCACCGACACCGCTATTATTATAATGAAGAAAGAGATGGCAATAGCCCATACCGCCATTTTCCCTTTGAATCGGAGTTTGCCCGCTATGAACGCACCGGCACTCATTTCTGGAATGGGATTACTGTTATACTCTGGCTTCGCGGAACACTTCCAATATTGAAGGGAAACTGTCTTTCAAAAAGCCCGGAAGGCTGGATTTGGCAACCCAGGCCGCAACGGCAATGTCCTCCTCCCTCTGGGGAACGAGGTCAACAGGCTGCTCATACATCATATTGTACCACCAGGTATGCTTGAGATGCCAGAGCCCGTCACGGAAATAGCAGTGGTCGGTAACGCAAATGAAATCTCCAAGCGAAAGCGGGCTCACTCCTGTCTCTTCGCTCACTTCCCTTGTAGCCGTAAGGGTAATGTCCTCTCCAGGTTCCTGATGCCCTTTGGGAAGGTCCCAGAAACCGCTTCTGTTTATTAGGAGAAAATCTCCGCGACGGTTGGAGACCAGCCCTCCCGCGGCATTCACCTCTTTGAATTCAGCACACAGGCGCTGATATGTCTTTTCGGTATTCTCGGTGGGAATATATATGTGGGACAGGGATTCTGAAGCCTTGAACATTTGCGCCAGAGTGCTGAGGTCGAACTTCTCTCCCAAGTGGAATTCCACCGCGTTAGGGTCGGACAGTGCCTGATTGTCCGGGGTGCAAATGATTATGCAACGTTTCTCTAGGTAAATCTTATGCATTGGAAAATTATTATCTTTGTGGCCGGACGCAAAATTAGCAAATTTTTAGCGCAGCGCAAACGAATGGAAGCACTCCCCGTAAGCATACGTCTGAACCCCTTCAAGCTCACCGAATGGGAGGGCACGCCCGTACCCTGGAACAAATGGGGAAGAATACTCGACTCCAGGCCGGTATTCACCCTTGACCCGCTTTTCCACGCCGGGGCGTATTACGTGCAGGATTCTTCTGCAATGTATGTGGGACACATATTCCGAAGCCTGCTTACCTGCGACACCCGCACTGTGCTGGACCTGTGCGCCGCTCCCGGAGGCAAAACCACAGACCTTGCCGCCTCCCTGCGGGAAAAGTTCGGAAACGGTTTCACCCTGGTGAGCAACGAGGTTATGAAACAGCGCGCCGGCGTACTGAGGGACAATGTTGCGGCTTGGGGAGACCCTAACGTGATTGTCACAAGCCTGGACCCGGCAGCCTTCGCCCATCTGCGCAGCGGGTTCGACATTATTGTGGCCGATGTGCCTTGCAGCGGCGAGGGAATGTTCCGCAAAGACCCGAAGGCGGTGGAACAATGGAGCGAAGACACCGTGCAGCTTTGCGCCGCCCGCCAGAAGAGAATCATCTCTGACGTATGGCCCGCCCTGAAACCGGGAGGAATCCTCATATACTCCACCTGCACATACAACGAGCAGGAAAACGACGACAATCTGGAGTGGATTGCCCGTGAACTGGGAGGAAGCATAGTGCGGCTCCCGAACACCTATTCCGGCTCCGGCGTAAAGGAAAGCCGTGCCGGACATCTGCTGAAAGCCGGAGAAACCCTCGGCGAAGGCCAATGGGTCGGAGCCCTTGTGAAAGACGGTATTCCCGGGCAGAGCGGCAGGGGGCTCACCGACGCCGACCTTAAACCGTTTCACCCGCTCATTTCGGGAGTACATAAAGGTGAGTACAAAGGCCGGGATTTCGTTCCCGACAACGACTGGGCCTTGAATCTGGATTTTGACCGGAACCTGTACCCGATGGTTGAACTGGATCGGCAGACAGCCCTGAAATACCTGCACCGGGATTCGATTCTGCTGCCTCAGGCTCCCAGGGGATACATAGTCGTATGTTACCGGGGACTGCCTCTGGGGTTCGTAAAAAACCTTGGCACCCGCTGCAACAATCTGTTGCCGCAGCGCCGTAGAATATTAATGGATATAAAATGAAAAAGACACTGTTCATAGCCGCCGCGCTTTTAGCTTTTACCTTTGCCGCCGCCCAGGACGACCGCAATGAAGATTTTGCAACCCGTTACAACCGCCTTGTGGCCGTAGGAGGCTATGACGGAGTGGGCATCGAAACCCTTCTGGACAAATGGGAGGACTACGACAAATACAATCCGCAGATGCTCGAGGCCAGGTTCAACTATTACCTGAAGAAATCATTTCACAGCCAGGCAGTGCACAAGAACCAGGCGAAATACCTGGGGCAAAAGCCAATAATGACCCTGAAAGATTCCACCGGACGGGACCTTAACTATTTCGAGGAGCTTTTCTTCGACGATGAACTTTTCGGGAAGGCCACAACCTACATAGAGAAAGCAATCAAGGCCAACCCCAACGAACTCGCCCTCAGGTTCGACTATATAGGTGCCCTCATAAGTTATGAAAAGGAGTCTCCGGACATTGCACGGGAGAAAATCCTGGAACTCATTGCCGACAACGGCAGATTGCCCGGCAAATGGACATACGAAGGCAATGTAATTGACGCCGAGACCTTTGCATCGCTTATGCAGGAATACTGCCGCATCTTTTTCAATCAGGGCACTCCCAAATCCTATGAAGTATTCCTGGTCATTTCAGAGAAAATGTTCGCCCAGTACCCGGGCAATCTCGATTTCCTCAACAATCAGGGCGCATATTGGGCATCGGTGAACAGCAATCCCAGGAAGGCCATCAAAATCTTCGAGAAAGTTCTCAAGAAAAACCCCGACAACAGAACCGCCCTCACGAACTGCGTCCTTCTTTACCGCAAGCTGGACGACCGGAAGAAAGCTGGGGCCTATCAAATAAGGCTGGCGAATCTTCCTGCCGCACAGTGAAACTTTTTGCCCAAAGTGTCCGTATAATATAAGATATAACGTATGGACACATTATGAAACTTTCACAATTCGATTTCAATCTTCCCAAGTCTAAAATAGCTTCCAACCCTCCCCGCTGGAGAGACGAATGCAAACTTATGGTACTCCACAAAGACAGCGGAGAGATTGAGCACAAGCTGTTCAAGGACATTATTGATTACTTTGGAAAGGGCGACACCTTCGTTCTCAACGACACCAAGGTATTTCCTGCCCGCCTTTCCGGAAAAAAAGAGAAAACCGGAGCAGACATAAAGGTTTTCCTGCTTCGCGAACTGGGAAAGGAACAGCGGTTGTGGGACGTGATTGTAGATCCTGCCCGTAAGATTAGAATAGGCAACAAACTCTACTTCGGCGACGACGAGTCAATGGTTGCCGAGGTAATAGACAATACCACTTCACGGGGAAGAACCCTCCGTTTTCTGTACGACGGGCCTTACGAAGAATTCAAACAGGCTCTGTTCGCACTGGGACAGACTCCCATACCCGAGTGGGTAAAGGAACAGCCCGAGCCCGAAGACGCCGAAAACTTCCAGACAATCTTTGCTTCGCAGGAAGGTGCGGTGTCGGCTCCGGCAGCCGGTCTCCACTTCTCAAGGGAATTGTTCAACAGAATGATTCTCAAAGACATAGATAAAGCATTCATTACCGTTCATATGGGCATAGGACAGTTCCGCAAGGTGGATGTGGAAGATCTCAGCAAACACCGTATGGACTGCGAAAGAATGATTATAAGTGAAGAGGCCGCCGACAAAATCAACCGGACCAAACGCAGCGGCGGAAAGATTCTGGCAGTAGGTGCAACCGTAATACGCGGCCTGGAGACCAGTGTCACCACCGAACACGGAGTTCGCCCCATAGACACCTGGACCAATAAATTCATTTTCCCTCCGTACGACTTCAGCATACCGGACGCCGTAGTTTCAAACTTCCATCTCCCAGAATCCACTATGCTTATGAGCATTGCGGCCTTTGGCGGATTCGACAAGGTTATGAATGCCTATAAGATTGCCTTGGAAGGAGACTACACTTTTGGGCCATACGGCGACGCGTTGCTCGTTATATAGCACACAACCAACAACTTAAACTAAACTATGGACATACAACTTCTGGAAAAGGTGAGCGCCTGTGCGCTCAACCGGCTGCTTGGCAACAAGCCCGCGGCAGCACATCAAATTCTGGAAAGTCTCGGCAACTGCCGCGACTTTTTCCATCTTTCCGAAAAGGACAGGACTCAGATTCTGGCCTCTCTCAAATGCAACGGCTCAGCCGTTTCGCCTTCTGCACTGGAAGATTCAGCAAAAGAACTGGAGTCTCTTCAGGCACGGGGCTGCACTTTCATTCACTGCGGACAGGATTGTTACCCGCACCTGCTGCGGGACTGTACCGATGCCCCTCTGGGCCTTTACGTAAAAAGCGTCACTCCCCCTGAAAAGCTGTTCAATGCATACCGCAATGTCTCTATTGTGGGCACCAGGGATATTTCCCTGTACGGCAAGGAATGGTGCGAACGAATAGTCCGGGAGCTTGCCTCCGCATCGGAACGATGCTGCATAGTGAGCGGCCTCGCCTTCGGGGTTGACATAACCGCCCACAGGACTGCCCTGTCCCAGGGCCTGCCCACAATCGCTGTGCTACCCACCGGAATAGACTGCGTGTACCCGCAATACCATACCCGGGCGGCGGCCGAAATAGCCTCTACCGAAGGCTGCGCCCTCATTACCGATTTCCCGCCGGGCACACCGCCGCAGCCTTTCACCTTCCTGCGCCGCAACCGCATAATAGCCGGCCTCAGCGCCGACACCCTGCTCATAGAGTCCAAGAAAAACGGAGGCGGAATGCTTACCGCCAGGCTCGCCTTCGAATACGGCAGAAACGTTTACTGCCTGCCGGGGCGTATCGACGACCTTCGGTCCGAGGGTTGTAATCTGCTGGTAAGCAGCAAAGTGGCCGACCCAATTGTGAATCTCGACCAGCTCCGGAAAGAGCTGGGGCTGTGGAAGCGGAAGGCACCGGCCGGGACAGCGTTCGAACAGCAGATAAGCTCATTTTACGGGAAACTCCTTCCGGCAGGTACAATAGCGCTGCTGTGTAAGATATACGGGCTCATCCAGTATTCTCGGGGAATAAGTCCCGAACAGATAGCCCAGAAGTCGGGACTGCCCTACAGGCAGGTTTCACCCCTGGTGCAGAGGCTGGAAAGCGACGGGTTTATTTGCTCGGACGTGCTGGGACGCTGTACAATAAACGGTAAATTGTTGTAAATTTGCAGGCTGTACTGCGGGCTTATGGAATTTATCGACACACATACCCACAATTGCGACAGCGCGTTTGACCAAGACCGGGACCGGGCAATTGAACGGGCTGTTAAGGCCGGAGTAACCAAAATGCTCCAGGCCGACGTGGATTCAAAGGAGCGTCCTGCAATGTTCGAACTCACAGAACGCTACCCCGGAGTCCTTTTCCCTATGCTGGGGCTGTACCCCGGCTCGGTGGACGCTTTCTGGCAAAAAGAAATGGATGACCTGCTCTCCTACAGCACCCGAAACATCGTTGCCATAGGAGAAATAGGGTTGGACTACCATTTCGACACCACCTACAAAAAGCAGCAGAAGGATGCATTCTTCACCCAACTCGAACTGGCCGCCAAACTGAATCTGCCGGTGAACATTCACCTCCGGGACGCCACGCAGGATTTCTTCGACGTGCTGCAGGCCGCCGCACACCTTGGAATAAGGGGGAACCTGCACGCCTTCAGCGGAAGTGCCGAAACGTTCCGCCGGGTCAGCCGCCTGGGAGACTGGTATGTGGGCATTGGCGGAGTGCTTACCTTCAAGAAAGCCTCCATAGCGACCGACATCCTGGACATTCCGCTTAACCGGATAGTGCTCGAAACCGACTCTCCCTACCTTGCCCCCACGCCCTTGCGGGGCACCAGGAACGAAAGCGCCAATATTCCGCTAATAGCCGCCTGCCTGGCCGGAATAAAAGGGGTTTCCATAGAAGAAGCCGCCGCAGTCACTACAGAAAACGCAAAAAAGCTATTTTCGATATGAATGCCAAAGCCTCCCTGCTGCTCATATATACCGGCGGCACCATAGGAATGAAGAAAGATCCCGCAGATCAAACGCTCAAGCCATTCGACTTCAGCCAAATAATGGAAGAAGTCCCCGAGCTTGCGAAGTTTGCTCTCAAAATCGATTCCTACACCTTCACCCCGCTCATAGATTCTTCGGACGTAGAACCTTCGCTGTGGCAGGACCTGGCGAAACTAATCAAGAGCCGGTACGATTCGTATGACGGATTTGTCATACTCCACGGCACCGACACAATGGCATATTCGGCATCTATGCTCAGTTTTATGCTGCACAATCTGGACAAGCCGGTAGTGTTTACCGGAAGCCAGCTGCCCATTGGGGAACCCCGCACCGACGGCAAGGAAAACCTGGTGTCGTCGGTAGAGATTGCTTCCGCCAAGGACAGTGACGGCAAGGCCCTGGTGCCGGAGGTGTGCATCTGCTTCCATTCCCTGCTGCTCAGGGGCAACCGCAGCATAAAGACCGACGCCACCGGCTTCGAAGCCTTCAGTTCTCCGAATTATCCGCCTCTGGCGACAGCCGGAATCGACATAGTCTATAACATCCCGTACATTCGCCGTCCGAATTGCAACAAACCGTTCGAGATACACACGAAACTGGACACCAGAGTCGCAATTCTGCGCGTTCATCCCGGAATTACCGAGCAGGTGGTGAAAGACACCTTGCTGGGGGACGGTTCCCGGGCAGTGATCATTGAATCCTACGGTTCCGGCAACGCCATCTCCAAGCCCTGGTTCACCGACATTGTGTCCCAGGCCCGCAGGAGAGGCAAAATTCTGGTGAACGTTACCCAATGCAACAAGGGCACCGTAGATATGAACCTCTATGCCACAGGTATGTCGCTCAAGAAAGCGGGCGTTATTTCGGGCAGGGACATAACCGTCGAGAGCGCTCTGTCCAAGCTGTTTTACCTTATGGGAGAAAGCCCCAACGACGCCTGGGTCAAAGACCGGTTTGAACGCAGTATGATGGGAGAAATCTCGGAATAAGTGTTGTTAAGTCAAATATTTTTGCTATATTGCAACGATTTTCTAAACGCAGAAAACATTAACTACTTTATAATTATTAATTAAAACACTCAAAAACAGTTATGAAAAAAATTTTCATGTTTTTGGCAGCTATGACCATTATGGTCTTCACTGCAAACATCGCCGCTGCTCAGGAAGAAACTACCGAAGCAGCTCCCGCTGAAACTGAGCAGGTTGCTGAAGAAGCACCCGCAGCTGAATCAGCTGTTGCCGAAGAAGCTCCCGAGGAGATTCCTCTTACTCAGGCACTCAAGACCAAATTCATCGAAGGTGGTGCAGGCTTTATGTCTCTTATCATCATCTGCCTTATCATTGGTCTCGCACTTGCAATTGAAAGAATCCTTTATCTTACCTTCTCCAAGATCAACGCAAAGAAACTTGTAGCTCAGGTAGAGGAAGCTATCAAAGAGGGTGGTATTGAGAAGGCAAAGGACGTTTGCCGTGAAACCCGCGGCCCCGTTGCAAGCATTTTCTACCAGGGCCTTCTCAAATATGACCAGGGCGTTGACGTAGTTGAAAAGAACATCGTTTCTTACGGTTCAGTTCAGATGAGCAAAATGGAGAACGGTCTTTCTTGGATTTCTCTCTTCATTGCAATCGCTCCTTCTCTCGGATTCCTTGGAACCGTTATCGGTATGATCCAGGCATTCGACGATATCCAGAAGGCAGGTGACATTTCTCCTAACATTGTTGCAGGTGGTATGAAGGTCGCTTTGATTACAACCGTAGGTGGTTTGATCGTTGCTATGATTCTTCAGATTTTCTACAACTACATCCTCGCCAAGATTGAGTCCATTACCATCGATATGGAAGAGGCTTCAATCGACCTCGTAGATGTACTCACCAAGAACTGCAAATAATTTCTCCAACAGCAAATCACAATGAAAAATTTGAATAAAGTATTCACCCTTGGCATGATTGCCCTGATTATCGTCAGTGTAGTTATCCTCATTTGGGGATTTGCTGCAGGATGGAATGAAGGCTTTGAGCCTAAGGCTGCAACCAACGTACTCCTTGGCTGGACTTACGTCATGGTTGGACTCGCACTTGCCGCCGTTATCCTTCCCGGCGTTTTCATTGCCATAAAGAATGACGCCAAGAGCCTTGTAAGGTTCGGAATCGGCATCGCAGGCTGCGCAGTACTCTGCCTTATAGCTTACGTATTCGCTTCCGGCGACCCTGCAATGGGCCTCACAGGAATGGATCCCAGCAAGGCTGAGCTCAAGCTCACTGACACAATTCTCAACCTCACCTACATTGTAGGCGCTTGCGCAATTATAGCCATCGTTGCCGGAGAAATCCGTGTTGCAATGAAAGATAAGAAATAACAGTTATGTCAAAGAAAACACCTGCAATCAATTCGAGCTCAACGGCAGACATTGCGTTCCTCCTCTTGTGCTACTTCCTTATGACTACCACAATGGGAACACAAATGGGTCTGAGCCGTCGTCTCCCTCCTATGCCTGACAAAGATCAGAAAGTGGAGGACCAGAAAGTTAATCAGCGCAATATCATCATTGTAAGGATTAACTCTTCAGACAGAATTTTTGCTGGTAGTGAACCTATTGAACTAAGTCAGCTTAAAGATAAAGTCAAGATATTCCTTTCCAACCCTACAGGCGATCCCTCACTCCCCGAGAAGGAGGAAATCGACATCAAGGGATTCGGCAAATATGCTGTGTCAAAGGGTGTCATCTCTCTGCAGAACGACCGCGGTACCAGTTACCAGGCATACATTGCAGTTCAGAACGAACTCGTGAAGGCAGTCAACGAACTGCGTAATGAGTTCACAATGGCACACTTCGGAAAGCGCTACGAAAGCATTTCAGAAGACCAGCAGGATATTGTGAAGAAAGCCGTTCCCCAGAACATTTCCGAGGCAGAACCCAAGAACGTTGGCAAGAAATAAAAACAGGAGATACAGCTATGTCAAAATTTAAAAATAGCGATAAAAAAGAAGTACCGGCAATAACCTCGAGTTCATTGTCAGATATCGTGTTCATGCTCCTGTTCTTCTTTATGGTAACCACACAGCTCCGCGAAACGGAGAACAAGGTTATGGTAAAGATACCTCAGGCATCAGAGGCTGTCAAGCTTGAAAGAAAGGACCTTGCGGCATACATCAACATTGGTACTCCTATCAAGAGCCTTCAGGCTCAATACGGTACCGATGCCCGTATCCAGCTCAACGATTCTTTCAAGACCAAGGAAGACATCCGCGACTTCATTGCCGCAGAGCGTGATTCCAAGGCCGAAGCAGACCGCGCCCTTATGACTGTAAACATCAAAGCAGACCAGGACGTAAGAATGGGTATCATTACAGATGTTAAGCAGGAGCTCAGACGCTGCTCCGCACTTAAGATTATGTATTCAGCAAGAAAGGCAGAATAACAAATGCCGTACACTATAGAAGCAGCCCCCCTTGAGAGGGCTGCTTTTTAAAATAACAAAGGCCTATAAAATGAAAAGAAGTAAGGTTAAAGAACTGCTCTCAATGCAGGCAGGCGGAGATGTACTCGCAAAAGGTTGGGTACGCACAAAAAGAGGAAACAAGGAAATAGCATTCATTGCCCTTAACGACGGTTCAACGATTCGCAACATACAGATTGTCGTGGACAAGAATGAAACCACCGAACCGGTTCTGGCCAGAATCAGCACGGGCGCATGCATAGCCGTGGAAGGCAAACTGGTAGAGTCGGTGGGCAGCGGACAAAGCGTGGAAATAAAGGCCGGGAACATTACGGTCTATGGAGAATGCGACCCTATGCGGTATCCGCTTCAGAAAAAAGATACCTCGTTCGAATATCTTCGCACGGTGGCGCATATGCGTCCCCGCACAAACACTTTCGGGGCAGTGCTGCGCCTTCGCTCACAAATGGCCTATGCAATTCACGAGTATTTTCACTCAAAAGGGTTCGTATATCTGAACACTCCCCTCATCACTGCATCGGACTGTGAGGGAGCCGGACAGATGTTCCAGGTTACAACCCTGGACCTCAACAACGTTCCCAAGAACAAAAAGGGACTTCCCGACTTTACGAAAGATTTCTTCGGGAAGCAGACCAGCCTTACCGTAAGCGGACAGCTTGAAGGCGAACTCGGTGCCACCGCACTTGGAGAAATCTACACTTTCGGTCCCACTTTCCGTGCCGAGAATTCCAACACCCCCAGGCACCTCGCCGAATTCTGGATGATAGAGCCCGAAATGGCTTTCTATGACATTCAGGACAATATGGACCTGGCCGAGGATTTCATAAAGCATCTGGTAAAGTATGCTCTGGACAACTGTATAGACGACATACAGTTCCTCAACGACCGCTACGACAATGAATTGATTGAGCGCCTTCGCGGCGTAATAGATACACAGTTCGTAAGACTCCCCTACACCAGGGGAATCGAGATTCTGAAGGAAGCCATCGCAAACGGCGAGAAATTCGAATATCCCGTAGATTGGGGAACCGACCTTCAGAGCGAGCACGAACGCTTCCTTGTAGAGAAGCACTTCGGCAAGCCCGTAATACTTACCGACTACCCCAAGGATATCAAGGCTTTCTATATGAAGCAGAACGAAGATGGCAAAACGGTAAGGGCTATGGACGTGCTCTTCCCTAAGATTGGAGAAATCATAGGAGGTTCCGAGAGAGAGTCCGACCTTCAGAAACTCGAACAGAGGGTTGAAGAACTCCAGATGAGCCGCAAGAACCTCGAATGGTACATAGACACCCGACGCTTCGGCAGCTGCCCTCACAGCGGTTTCGGTCTGGGATTCGAAAGGCTTCTGCTCTTCATTACCGGAATGCAGAATATACGCGACGTGATTCCGTTCCCCCGCACTCCCAAGAATGCAGAATATTAATATCGAAACTGTTTAATTATGATAATCATCGGAATCGCCGGAGGATCCGGCTCAGGAAAAACAACCGTAGTCAAGTCTATCCGCGAAAAGCTTAAGACCAAATCAATCGTAGTCATTCCTCAGGATTCCTATTACAAGGATTCCGCCGACCTTACCGACGAAGAAAAAAGGAACAAGAACTTCGACCATCCCGACGCCATTGACTGGGATCTTCTTTGCGACCATCTCGACACATTGAGGAACGGCAAGTCCATTGAACAGCCCGTATATTCCTATATTTCCTGCACCCGGTCAAAGACCGAAACAGTACACGTTGAGCCGGCCGAGGTTATTATTGTCGAAGGCATTCTCACATTCACCTGCCCCAGACTCAGGGAACAGATGGACATTAAGATTTTCGTACAGGCCGACGACGACGACCGCCTTATGAGGGTCATTTCCAGAGACATCGAGGAAAGAGGAAAAGACGTACGCTGGGTCATCGAGCGCTATTCCCGCACTGTAAAGCCTATGTTCCTTGAGTTCATTGAGCCCAGTAAACGCTACGCCGACATTATTGTACCCATCAAACAGGGTTGCCATAACAAAGTTGCTATCGATATCATTGCCGCAACCATTGAAAAGGCTATGAAAGAGGCCTGATGATATATGATAAATAAAGAGGATAAGGTGGGGCTCTATGTCACCCTCATCGTTCACCTGTCCATAATCATTATTCTTCTGCTTGCCCAGATTGGGGCTACCTGGCAGAAAGAGACTTCTTTTGTGCTCGATTTCACGAAGCAGGAAGAGGTGGAACGCCAGCAGCGGGAAGCCGAGAAGATGCTCGAAGAGATTCAGCGCGCGCAAATGCTAAAGGAATCGCTTCAGGAGAAGATTGACCGTCAGCTTGGCGATCTTCAGACAGTTAAGAACGTTACCACCAACAAGGGAGCCCTGAAAGACGACCGCAATACCGACATAGACAAGCTTATGGCCGATGCAAAACGTCTGGAACAGGAACTGCGGAATCATAAGGTCAGCGCTCCCGAAGTAGAGGAAGAAGCCCCGGTGAGCGGCGGCGAAGACAAAACGGAAGGAAAGGAGAAAGCCTACTCGGGGGCCTCTGTCCTTTCCTGGCAATTGGACGGGCGCAATGCCGTAAGACTTCCTGTTCCGGCATACAAGTGCTATGGGGCAGGGGAAGTTACGGTAATAATAACTGTTGACAATGCCGGCAAAGTCATTGCCGCGACGGTGCAGGGCGCACCGGCCGACAAATGCCTCATCAACGCAGCCATTACAGCCGCAAAGAATTCACGTTTCAGTGCAAAGCGGGACGGCCCCGGCAAACAGACCGGAGACATCACCTATCTGTTCATAGCTCAGTAGCTTTTCTTACCGTATCGTCAATATCCAGATACAGATGATAGAATGCCTGGTCGCCCAGTTTTGAATAGCGTCCTACCAGAGCATTGACCTGAGTCATCATATAAGAGCGCTCCTTCTCCCACTCCCCTACCGCAGGCTTGAGCCCGTCTTTCTCCAATGCATACCGCAGGAAAGACTCTTCCAGCGAGGCAGAATTCAGATATTTGAGCAGCACAGGATAACTGTCTATACCCGACAGCTTTGCCTTATTGGCATCGAAGAACCAGGAAGCGAAGCGCATAGCTGTGGCTTTCTTATTGCAGGCCACGTAAAAGGCCCCGGCTCTGGTTGTATCCATCGGCACAAAGACATCGGGAATTATTCCTCCGTTCTCGACCTTCATACTGTCGGCATTCACAAGCTCACCGCTTTCATAACGGTTATAAAAATCGTAATTGTAGTCGTCTGAAATAGGTTTCTGGATACAACGTCCGCTTGGAGTATAGTACCGCGCTACGGTCACTCTCATTGCCGACCCGTCGGTAAAATAGAACGGTTCCTGCACCAGGCCCTTGCCATACGACCTGCGTCCTACAATCCTTCCCCGGTCATTGTCCTGGACAGCTCCGGCAAATATCTCGCTTGACGAAGCTGAATTTTCGTTCACAAGTACAGTGAGGTCTATGTCCTGGAGAGGCCCCTTGCCGTCGGCGCGCATAACCTGCGAAGGAGAATGCAAACCCTTGGTACTCACAATAATCTGCCCGTTGTAAAGGAACATATTGCTGAGTTTTATGGCCTGGTCCAGATAGCCGCCGCTATTGTCTCTGACATCCAGCAACAAGTGTCGCATACCCTGCTCGCGCAATGAGCCGGTAGCTTCCTCCACCTCGGAGGCCGTGGTTGCCGAGAACTTGGACAAGCGCAGATAGGCAGTTCTGTCGTCTATCATAAAAGCCGCATCCACGCAGTGGGTGGGAATCCGTCCGCGGGTAATCTCGAAAGGTATGACCTCGGAGTCCCTTTTAACGGTTACCGTAACCTTGGTGCCCGAAGGGCCTTTCATCCTGCGAACCATACTGTCCTGGGGAAATCCGACTCCGGCAATGACTTTGTCATCGACCTTAATTATGCGGTCTCCCTGAAGCAGACCTATTTTTTCTGACGGCCCGCCGGGAATCACCTCCAGCACTATGGCAGTGTCGTTGGGAACGTTGAACTGAATGCCTATGCCCTCGAAATTCGAAGACAATTCGTCTTCTACGTCGCGCAGTTTGCTGGGCGGAATATATACCGAATGAGGGTCCAGCGCCAACAGCGCAGCAGAGGCCGCCGCCTCGGTAACTTTCTCGAAATCAATGGTATCGACATAATTCTCCTGCGCTGTACGCAGAATCAGATTCAGTTTCCCCCAGTCCAGCAGTTTCGAGCGCAACACCCGGTTGTTCTCCTGCACTCTTACCACCAGGCAAGTGGCAAGCACGCCTATAACAATGCCCAACAGAGCCGACAAAATTACTGTTTTGTTTTCCTTTCTCATTGTCAGTCAACCTTTTCCACCTCAATTCCTGCCCTTGAAAGAAGCTCAATTCCATCTGTAAGCCTGTACTCGTCCTTATATACCACCCGCTTTATTCCTGCCTGAATGATGAGTTTTGCACACTCTATGCAGGGCGATGCGGTGACATAAAGGGTCGAGCCTTCGCTGCTGTTTCCCGATTTGGCTACCTTCGAAATGGCATTGGCCTCGGCGTGCAGCACATACGGCTTTGTAAGTCCGCTTTCGTCTTCACATACATTCTCGAATCCGGCCGGGGTCCCGTTGAAGCCATCTGAAATAATCATTCTGTCCTTCACTATGAGTGCCCCCACCTGACGGCGTTTGCAATAAGAATTTTCGGCCCATATTGCCGCCATTCTAAGGTATTTTTCATCGAACCTGTTCATATTAGTTCCTTTGATATAGATAACGCTTGATACTTCTCTTTGGCGTCCGCTCAAAATCTTCGGGCATAAATTCCAGCTTGCGAATCTGAGCATAGGAAGGCAGTTTCGAATTTATCTGGGGCAAGCCTTCCAAAAGCTTGGCTTCAAGTTCATCTCCGCCCAAGCCATCCAGAGCCGCCTGGCGGTAATCGGGATAGATAAGGGCGGTAAGGCCGCCACCGTCTTCTATCACAAGCGATTCAATGACATAATTCACATTGTTTATTACCGCTTCCAACTCCTCCGGATAGATATTCTGCCCGGACGGGCCCAGAATCATACATTTATTGCGGCCGCGAAGATACAGGTAGCCGTCGCTGTCGATGACACCCATATCGCCTGTCTTGAACCATCCGTCCTTGGTAAAGCTCTTGCGGGTTGCTTCCTTGTTCTTGAAATATCCTATAAAGACATTGTCTCCCTTTACCTGAACCTCTCCGGGCGCATTGTACGGGTCGGCACTGTCTATTCTTATCTTACACCCTGCGACTGGCTTTCCACAGGAACCTTTCTTTGTCCTGTCCCACTTTGCATAAGTGATTATGGGTGCACATTCGGTCATTCCGTAGCCTACGGTGAAGGGGAAATGAATCCGGCGCAGAAAATCCTCAACCTCGGGATTGAACGGCGCACCTCCCAGAATAACTTCCTCGAACCTTCCGCCGAAGGCTTCTATCATTCCGCTCCTTATTTTCTTCTGAATCAGCAGATCCAGGAAGGGAATCATCATATAGAACTTGTTCCTGTCCACTATGGGCTTTATCTGGGACTTGTAAACCTTCTCGATAATGAGCGGAACGGCAACTATGAGATGCGGTCTTATTTCCTTGAATGCATTGAGAATAATCTTAGGGCTGGGAACCCTGGTCAGGAAATATACGTGAGCACCTAAGCATATCTCATAGAGGAATTCGAACATCATCCCGTACATATGGGCAGAGGGCAGCATAGCCACCACTTCCGATTTGTTGTTCATCTGGGGCTCCACCTCAAAAGAGAACTTTATATTCGCAATCAACGCTCTGTAAGGCAGCATCACGCCCTTTGAGAAACCCGACGTGCCGGAAGTGTAGTTTATGATGGCAAGGTCATCCGGAGAATCCTTGAAATAGCTGACGTCGCAGGGATGGAATCCGTTTGGATAGATTAATCCGAAATCCTGCACCAGATTGACTCTCACGTCCCTCATCGCCTGATCCTTGGCGTAGATGTACTTGAGGTCGTTCATTTTCACGATAACCTGCAGGGAGGGCATCTCCGACTCCGAGAGACCTTCCCATATCACATCATCTACAAAGAGAACCTTGGCGTCGGAATGATTCACCAGATAGTGGATGTTCTCGGCCTTGAATTCGTGAAGAATCGGGACCGGAACGGCGCCATAAGTAAGGGCCGCCAGAAAACTCACACCCCAGTTTGCCTGATTCCTGGAACAAATAGCAACTTTGTCCCCCCTCTGCAGGCCGCACTTCTCGAAATTCAAATGGAAGAGCGCTATTCTCTTTGCAACGCCGCGGTATGTAAGGGTTCCGCCTTTGTAGTTAGAAAGTGCCGGACGGGTCCAGTTGTTCTTAAAACTCGTCTCAAGCAGTTTATTCAATGAAGTAATTTCCATAGATTTTCTTTTAAATCTTCAAATATACTCATTTTTCCTTACTGTTCTTAAGGATATCGAAATCGACCTTAAGCCCAATGCGGAACTGGTCGAAGGGCCAGTCGTGAAAACCGTGGGCATAGGCAACGAAGGGAGAAAAACGGCCCACCGGAATGTCGGCCCTCACTTTGAGCACCCTCAGCTGGTCGCCGTCGCCTTCCCAACCGGTGTAGGTGCCATACTCGACGGCGGCTGCCAGGAACGGACGGGTATAGGAAAGTTTTACCCCGCACAGGAACGCGTCGTTCTGAGACGCAATCTTGGTCTGCCAGCAAACGAAGCCCAGCGTAGCCGAAGCCCTCAGCCTGCTTTCATCCTTAAACGTGAAATCCTTGCCCACCGAAGCCGTAAAATGGTATCCGGCGGCGTCGTAATACCGGGCGCGCTCGTAATACTCCCCCATCGCGGTAAGCATATTCGCCGAAAGCACTACCGAAGGGCGCTTTTCTTGCTCGCGCAGGACCAGCATATCCAGCCCCAGCCAAACCTGGGCGTTAGCCTCCCCTTTCAACGGATATTTGGGATTTATCCGCCTTGCGGCGGCCGATTGTTCCGAATTTGTCCACCATTCGTGAAAGTTTCCCCAGCTCACGAAATTCACCCGGTCGGTCCAAAGAGGAATCGATATCCGGTATGACGGTGCCCAGGTATAGTCCTCATTCCCCTTTCCTCCAATATTCCCCACGTTGAAGTCGCCGGAAAGGTACACCGACAACTTGCCGCAGGTTCTGGCCTCGTCCAAATCGGGAACCGGATAGGCGTACGGCCCGAAATATTTGGGAGCTATCTTGGTAGGTCTGATTTCCTCCCGGTCCAAAGGGACCTGAGCCCAACCGGCACAAAAAAGGAAAGACAGCATTAAGGATGTGAGCAGTTTCTTCATATTAACGCAAATATAGCAACAAATAAACATTATTTTTCGGTTATATTTGTGAGATGAAGAAAACCGTTTTTACCTTTTTGCTCTGCATTCACTGTGACGCAGACTCCTATTCCTTCTCCTATTCCCTGGGAGACGATGGCGAACCGGTCTATATGGGCACTATGGGAACCCGCTATTTGAGCGAAGAGGTTCAGGGCGGATTCACCGGCTGCCTGTTCGGCCTGTACTGCGTCTCTGCACAAGAAACAGCTGTGGCCGAATTCGAATCCATAGTTGAGAACCGCAATTGAAACAATATTTTCGCACTATGAAACGTTTAAGACTCATATTAGTATTATTGGCCGCGAGCATCTCGCTTTCGGCTCAAAATGCAGACTCATTGCGCGTATCCATATTGGGCGATTCCTACAGCACTTTTGAAGGATGGATGCAGCCCGGTTGGAATGCCGTGTGGTATTTTCCCGAATCCAGCGAATGGACGAACAAGAAAAACGACGTAAAACTTGTAGAGCAGACTTGGTGGCATCTGGTTACCCACGATATGGGTTATATCCTGGAAAAGAACAACTCATTCTCGGGTTCTACAATATGCTATACCGGATACAAAGACAAGGATGGCCGCCATAAAGACTATTCCGACCGTTCCTTCATAGGCAGAACGGCAGACCTGGGTCACCCCGACATTATTCTGGTATGCGGCGGAACCAACGATTCCTGGTGCGGGGCTAAGGTGGGAGAATACAAATGGCGCCGCTGGACAAATGAAGACCTTTATTTTTTCCGTCCGGCAATGGCAAAAATGTGCAGCGAGCTTAAGACCCTGTATCCTGGCGCCCGCATAATCTTTATACTTAACAGCGAGTTGCGCGACGACATTGCAGAATCGGTCCATAAAGTCTGCCGGCATTACAAAATTGAATGCGTCGACCTGCACAATATAGAAAAGCAGTCAGGCCATCCGTCCATAGCCGGAATGAAAGCCTTCGCCGCCCAGGTCGAAGCGCAGCTGCTGAAATAATCGTTGCAAATAACAGCGGAAAGATAATGCACTGATAGTTGTGCCCAATACCCTTTGCTGCTGTTTCCGTAGACCAAACGGCCCGGAAATCGAACCTTATCGTCTGATTGCCGACGCGAACTGGCCGAAATACTTTT
>JAKSKE010000008.1 GCA_024401895.1 Bacteroidales bacterium | reverse complement strand
TAACCACACCACCTTCTATAGTAACAATTGCCTCATAATCCTGATATTTCACGTGGAAATGAGGAGGATTATGCTCGCTCATATACATATAAATGGCGATACCATAAAAATAGCTGACTTCTGGCATAACAATGACGTTTTCTGCAAATGTAATGAAATTTTCTCGCAACTCGCACCGCCGATAACGCAAAAGGCGGAGAACTCCGTAGAATTCTCCGCCTTTTTGAGCCGCGCAGCGGCGAAGGCCGCATCAGCGGCCGCGACGGAACGTCAGCGAGACTTCCAAAGGAAGTTGAAGCAGTGGAGTCGCCGCCCGAGAGCGTAGCGGAGGGCGTATGCCCCTGACAGGGGGTCAGGGGGAAAACCCTGTGTATACTTCTACGAAGAAGCTATCCCGGAAGTCGAGCACTGTATGTTTTACCAGTTTGACAGATAAACTTTCATTCACACTGTAGGGGGTTCGTGAACAGGAATAGGGGTTTGCGTTATTTGTTCATAGAAGGCAATCGGACTTGAATTGAATTCGCATATGTTGTGTTTCATCCGTCTGTACGAAAACAAAGCCTCTCATCGTTCTAGTCAAAGTTTATTATTGCCTAATATATTTCGTGCGTCAGAATGTCGAAATCACGCACGACACCCATCCGCAAGCATTCCGTACGAAATCAGGGTCTCTGTGGCACCAACCGGCGCGGCGGAGGTGAGTCGTACGAAAACAAGGCTTCTACGGTACCGAACTGGAGATACCGGAGGGTGGCAGCATCAATCCCTGCGACCGGTCGCCACCACTTTGATGTCACCGTCGTACGCTGAGGCCGCTTTTTGTACGGAGAAGGTCCTTGGAGTCCTCACTGCCGTACGCCAGAGGCCTTTTTTGTACGGAGAAGGTCCACGAATGGGCAGGAACGACTAAGGGAGACAGAGAGTCTGAGTGTAGAGGCCCGTTTTGACCAGCCAGCCAAGCCCATAGAGACACTTTGAAACACATGGTTTTGCACGTGAGCCGGCCATGCCCCTGACAGGGGCTGTCGCGAAGCGACTGGGGTTGAGAAGCATAGCTACTAAAAAAGAGAAAGTCGCTGACTTTCTCTTTTTTAGTAGTGGGTACGGGAATCGAACCCATATTGCAAGATTGAGAATCTTGAGTACTAACCGTTATACGAACCCACCAAAAAGTGGTGCTGGGAGGAGTTGAACCGCCGACACATGGATTTTCAGTCCATTGCTCTACCACCTGAGCTACAGCACCCTATTGTTTGGGAGTGCAAAGATACGCATTTTTTTTAATCCGCAAAATTATTTTACAAGATACATTTTTATTATCTTCGCTTCCTGTTAAGGATTTTCGTAAAAATGACATTTTAACCGGGTACTTCCCGCATTTGCCGCCCCAATGACAGCACCGTCTTACATAAAGGTACTGCTTCCGCTCAACCTGAGCTGGATGCCGACGTATTCCCTTCCGGACGGTATGTCTGTCAGAAAGGGCGACCGAGTGAAGGTGAAGTTCGCCAACCGGGAGTATGTTGGTGTGGCCTATGGCTTTGCCGATGTTCCCGACCTTAACGCTGGGCGCATTCTCCCGGTAATTGAATTGCCAGATAATCCACCGGTATCGTCCGAGGAACTCGAACTTTGGGAATTTGTGAGCGGCTACTATCTCTGCCCGATGGGGGAGGTGTGCAAGGTCGCAAGTCCGGCTTCTGTGCTTGAAAAAGTTCCCGAGGCGACCTTGCGCAAATTGCAGTCACGGAATTGGACGGAACCGGTAAAGCCACGGCTTACCGCCCCAATGAAACAGGCTGTGCGCCGCATTGTGGAAGCTTTCGACGAAGGAAAGAACGTCCTGCTGTGCACCGGCGTCTTGCGCAGGCAGCTTTTTCAGGAACTTTCGCGTCGCGTCATTGAAAGCGGGAAGGACGTTCTGATTCTCCGGCCCGAAATCTCCACCCCTTCGGATGGGATGCTGTGTTATGCATCGATGCTTTCCCCAACCCAAAGGAGGAATGCCGTGCACTTGGTGAGGAACGGCGGCCCGCAGATTGTCGAAGGGGAAAGCCCTGCGGTTTTTCTGCCTTTCAGGAATCTGGGGCTGGTGATTGTTGACGACGAGTTCAGCCAGAACTACAAGCAAAGTTTCCATCAGCCTTTCTACAATGCCCGGGATGTGGCGTTCGTGCTTGCCGGAATATGGAATGCTCCGCTGCTGCTGTGTGCAGAATATCCCTCCCTTGAATCTTTGTATAACTGCTCTGCCGGCCGGCTGGTAAGGGTAGAAGTCGAGGATGGGCCAGGAACAGAGACGCAGAGCCCGGAGGAAGAGGGGCGCGGGAAGTTTGAGATAATAGACGTGTCCAAGGAGAAGTCGAAGAACGGTATGGTTGGGAATTTCTCGAGAATCGCCCTCTCCCGAATGGAAGCCACCCTTCAGCAGAAAGGGCGGATTCTCCTTCTGCAGCCTTGGAAAGACACTTCCGACATAGAAATAGAGGCCAGGAAACATTTCCCGTCCGTCGGTTCCAAAATCAATTCTATGCCTTTGAGCAAGGCCGATTCCAAGGAACTGGCGAAGTATTCTCTGGTCCTGCTCACCAATATTGACTTCCTGCTTTCAAGGCAGGATTTCAGGGCCGACGAATATGCCTTCCGGCAGATAGAGAGACTCAAGCGACAGTGCTCCTGCCTGCTGGTTCAGACTTCAGAGTCGGGGCACTATGTGTTCGACAGCGCCACCGCCCTGGAAACGATGCTTGCCCAGCGCCGGGAATTCCAGCTTCCGCCCTATACCAGGGAAGTGCGCATAAAAACCGGAGATTCGTCCCGGAGTTTCTTTCTTCCAAAAGACCGGAACCTTGCAAAGAGCAAGGCGGAGCTTCTGGCCAAGGCTCCCCGGGGCGCCATTGTCGATGTGGATCCTTAGGGCACTTGAACGATAGAACAAATCTAGTAACCATTTATTATGAAACGTATTGCTTCAATAGACATTTTCAGAGCGCTCACAATGTTAATGATGTTGTGGGTCAACGATTTTGCCGGCATGGCCGGAATCCCTCACTGGCTGGGGCACGCAAAGGCCGCAGAAGATATGCTGGGCTTCTCGGACCTGGTTTTCCCTTCGTTCCTGTTCTGTGTGGGACTTTCGCTTCCCTTCGCAATCGAGGGCCGGTTCAAAAAAGGACAGTCGATGCTCGAGGTTATCTCCCATATCCTCGCCCGCTCCATCGCCCTTATAGTGATGGGCCTTTTCTCAATGAACTGCAGCGGAATCGAGGGTGGACTCAACCATCAGGTTTTCTGTATATTGATGATTGTCGCCTATTTCCTTATCTGGAACGTCTATCCCGACGCCCGGGGCGCTAAGAAAACTCTGTACAGAATCCTAAAGATAACCGGTGTGCTGATTCTCGTCGGACTCGTAGTTTACCGGTATGCGTTCGGCCATCCGCTTCAACCCAAGTGGTGGGGCATACTGGGCCTCATAGGTTGGGCCTACCTTGCCTGTGCGCTCGTTTACCTGCTCTGCCGCCAGCGTCTGGGCCGCAACGTCGCGCTCTGGTTCGCCCTCATAGGCTGTATGGTAGCTGCCTGCGGCGGATGGAGATGGCTGGGATTCTATCCCGGCGGATGGACCCATCCGGTGCTGGTATATTCCGGAGTTCTTGCCAGTGTGCTGATGACCCGCTTCGCCGACAACCGGAAGCCCTTCCTCTTTGTGGGAGTAATGCTTTGCGGCGCGCTGCTTATGAAATCGGCCGAACTCCTGTGCCATAACTTCTGGATCTGTTCCAAGATAGGTGCAACCCCCACCTGGGCATTCGGCAGCCTCTTCTATTTCCTGCCCCTGCTCGCAATATTGTACCTTATATGCGACGTGTCAGGGAAAACAGCCTGGGCCAGACCCATTGCGCCGGCCGGCAAGGCAACCCTGACCTGCTACCTCATTCCCACGCTGTGGTACAGTGTCCAGCAGCTGCTGGGACTATCGTATCCCGAGTTTCTCAGAAGCGGAATCCCCGGGCTGTGCAAGTCTATGGTGCTGGCTTTTATAGTAATCGGCATTACCGGGCTTCTGTCCAGAATCCACATTAAACTGAAATTATAATAATAAAGGTATGAAACGTAATTTTATATGCGCTGGAATCCTGCTGCTTACAGCATTCACAGCCTTTTCCCAGACCCCTTGCGACAACATTGACGCCGACTATAACTGCTTCAGCATCATAGCCGGAAACAAGGCCACGAAAGACGGTTCGGTACTGTTCGGCCACAACGAAGACGACGGAGACTTTATGATTAGTATGAACGTGGGCGAGAACGGTATCTGGGCAGAAATGCCCGGTATGTCGGTGTCGGACGGGTTTATAAACAGATACGGTGTATGCATTGCCTCCGACGGATGTCAGTCGAAGGAGGACAGGGATGACTTCAATGAAGGCGGAATAGTTTATGAACTCCGCTTCCGCGTGTGGCAGGAGGCTACATCGGCCCGTGACGCCATTCGCATAATCGCCCGCGAGATGGAGAAATACGGTTACCGCGCCAGCGGCCGCACATACGCCGTCGCCGATCCTCACGAAGGCTGGATGGTAAACGTTGTGAAGGGACATCACTGGGTAGCCCAGCGGGTTCCCGACAATATGGTTGCGTCGGTTCCCAACTATTATACTATAGGAGAGATTGACCTTTCCGACACCGAAAACTTCGCCGGCAGCCCCGACATTATAAATTATGCCATTGAAAGGGGATGGTACAACCCTCAGACCGACGGGGCGTTCAATTTCAGAAAGGCTTATGCCAAACCGTCGGTGCTGGTTTCAGACCACAACGTTCCCCGTCACACTCTGGTTATGGAGAAACTGGGAACCAAATATGACATAAATAATGTGCCTTTTGCAGTAAAGCCCCGCAAAAAACTTTCCGTAGCCGATATGAGAATGCTTCTGTCCCTTCATCGGGAGGCTCGCGCCGACGGCTCCCATCCTTCCGGAGTCTGTGCGTTCGACACCAACCTTTCGACAATCTTCCAGCTTCGCGCTAATATGCCTCTGGCTGTCGGATGCGTTATGTGGAATGCGCAGGGAAAGCCTTGCGCCGAAGTTCACGTTCCCTGGTACCTGGGAATGACCGAGGCCCCGCAGGGGTATCAGCGTATGGCCACTGTTGAAGAGGCCGTGCAGAATCATTTCTCGGACGGAAACCAGGAAATAGGGGGCAAGACTCTGCGCGAAAGGTATCCCGACGCAAAGTACTGGATTTATGCCGACCGCTGGCAGGATCTGCTTTCAGATTATTCGAACCGGATAGGAGGGCGTCAGGCTGTAATCGAGCCTCTTCAGAAGGCTCTGTTCAGGAATCAGAAGAAGTTCGAGAAGCAACTTCTGAAGATGACTCCGGAGGAAGCCGCCCGCGCAATGAACGAATATACTGCCCGCTGCGTTACCGACTGATGCCGGTAATTTTGAGATTTTTCTCGGATACAGTGCGCTAAATGGGATTTTTTTGTTATTTTTGTACGTTCAAATTATAGTTGGATGATTTTGGAAGAGACTACATATCCTCTGGATTCTGAGAAGACATACTTTTCTATGGATTACCTGACTCTTGAGGACGAAAATGGCAGCAAGACCCTCAGATTGGGCGCCTGGCTCAATGAGGATCCCGTTCGAATCCACAAAATGATCATCCGGGAAAAAATTCTCCAAGTTGACGAAATAGAAGTGCTCAACCCTCTTCTGAGCAAGTTGCGGAGGGCCGACCCCGACTATTTCAAAAGGTTTATGGGACTTAGTCTGGTCATAGATTATCCTGGTTTCGGAACCGGAATCGTGGCCAGAATTCCGTATGAAAACGACCCTGTGGGATTCTATAAATGGTGGCGGAAGGGAAAGCACGAAGACAAGGTCCATCTCTCTCTGGGATGGCAGATAAAGCTTTTCCAGAAGGTGAACCAGATGGACTCCAGGATGCTGCTCAAAAAAGACCTCGAACTCCTAAAATAAATGAAGCAAGTCATTGTCCCCGGCGGCCCTGACCGTCGGCTGGTATATTACCTTGCAGTGGAAGAATATCTGGCAAAGACCGGTATCGAAGGTTTTTTCCTGTGGACCAGCGCGCCTACAGTGATTTTCGGCCGCAATCAGGATATGGCGGCCGAAGTGAACCTCGACTACTGCCGCCGCAATTCCATTGAAGTTTACCGCAGGAAGAGCGGGGGAGGATGCGTCTATTCCGACAGGGGCAACCTTATGCTTTCCTGCGTGGTGAAGAATTCCAATGTGCAGGCTTCCTTCCAACAGTATCTGAACAGGCTGGTGAGAGCTCTGCGCTCCCTGGGTCTGCCAGCAGTAAGTTCGCAGCACAACGATGTTCTGGTAGGGGAGCGCAAGGTAAGCGGCAACGCCTGTTTTCTGTGCGGCGGCTTCTCTATAATACACGGTACGCTCATAATCGACATCGACTTCGAAAAGCTGCAGAATTCCATAACTCCACCGGCTTCCAAACTGGAATCGCACGGTGTGAAGAGCGTGCGCCAGCGGGTTGCGTCTCTGCGGGAACTCGGCCTTGCGACCGACGAGTGCGGGATTCGCGCCGCCATTCTCTCTGAATTCTGCGACTCTACGCTGGAACTCGACGGGCAGGCCGAAAAAGAGATATGCTGCATCGAAGCCGGATATCTCGACGAGGACTTTATCAATAACGGCATTTTGTAAAAATCGGCTTGTTTATTTGAGCCGGATTTTATATTTTTGAAAGAATTATGGAAGCTCAATTGAAAACTACCTGCCTTCACGGCAGTCACATTTCCCTTGGGGCTAAGATGAGCCCGTTTGCGGGGTTCGATATGCCCATCCAGTATTCTGGAATCATTGACGAACACAATGCGGTAAGAAATGCCGCCGGAATGTTCGACGTCTCCCATATGGGAGAGATTTTTGTGAGTGGAAAAGATGCATTCGCCTTCGTGAATCACGTCTTTACCAATGATATTACCGGACAGAAAGAGGGTTCTGTGCTCTACGGAATGATGCTCTATCCCAATGGAGGAACCGTGGACGACATCCTGGTTTACAAGGAGTTCGAGAAGGACTGTTACCTGCTGGTCGTGAATGCCTCAAACATTGAAAAGGATTATGACTGGCTGGTTTCCAATTCAAAAGGATACGACGTAATCATCCGCAACGCTTCTGAAGACTGGGGACAGATAGCTGTGCAGGGTCCCGATTCCCAGGCGGTGCTTGAGAACCTGCTCTCCCTGGACTGCTGCGGCAATCTGCTTTTCTACGAATTCTGTGACATAACTTATAATAGTGAAAGGCTTATAGTCAGCCGTACAGGCTACACCGGCGAGGACGGCTTTGAACTTTATTCCAGCCCCGAGGCAATTTGCCGGATATGGGACATCCTCCTTAAGGGAGGCGTGAAGCCCTGCGGTCTGGGATGCCGCGACACTCTGCGCTTCGAAACCGGGCTGCCCCTGTACGGAGACGAACTCAGCGACGAAATCTCTCCCGTTATGGCAGGCCTGTCCATTTTCTGCAAACCCGAAAAGCAGGGCGGATTCATAGGCTCCCAAAGTATCCTGGACCAGAAGGCCGGGGGCGTGGCCCGCAAACTGGTTGGCCTGGAACTTTCCGACAAGGCGATTCCCCGTGCCGGATATCCGGTGCTGAGCGCAGACGGAAACGAGATTGGAGTGGTGACTACGGGCTACCGCAGCATATCGCTGGACAAGAGCCTTTGCTTTGCCCTGGTAGATACTGCATATTCGGCTCTGGACACTGCGGTCCAGGTGCAGATACGTCACAAGACTTTTGCGGCTACGGTTGTGAGGAAAAGATTCTATAAAACAAAATATAAGAAACAGTTATGAGTAAAATTGTAGATGAACTGCTTTACAGCGAGTCACACGAATGGGTTAAGGTCGATGGCAACGTTGCCATTATTGGCGTGAGCGATTTCGCTCAGAGTGAGATGGGAGACATTACCTATGTGGATATGCCTTCTGAAGGCGATGAAGTAACAAAGGGTGAGGATTTCGGAGCATTGGAGAGCGTTAAGGCTTCCAGTGAACTTTACAGTCCCGTAAGCGGTACTGTAGTGGCTTGCAATCTTGACTTGGAGAACGCTCCCGAACAGATTAACCAGGACCCTTATATGGCTTGGATCATCAAGGTGGAAATGGCCGACAAGGGAGAACTCGGCAGCCTCCTCAATGCTGTTGCCTATAAAGAATTCATAGAAAAATAACAATATGAGCACTTTTGCCTATTTTCCTCATACAGAGGAAGATATCTGCAAGATGCTGAAGCGTGTCGGGGTCAGCGGACTGGATGACCTTTACGCCGATGTGCCTGCAGATTTCATTCGAAAAGGCGATTATGACCTCCCGTCCGCCCTGAGCGAGCAGGAGGTTCGTGATTTTTTCGAGTCCCTCGCCCTTGCCAATCCCAAGCTCCGGGTATATGCCGGTCAGGGAGCCTATGACCATTACACTCCTGCGGTGATTCCCTATATCACGTCCAGAAGTGAATTTCTCACCGCATATACTCCTTATCAGTGCGAGATTTCGCAGGGAACCCTCCGATATATCTTCGAGTGGCAGACTATGATATGTAATCTCACCGGCCTGGATGTGGCAAACGCGTCTATGTATGACGGGGCTACCGCGGCCGCCGAGGCAATGCGTATGTGTGTGGCGTCGTGCCGTAAACGCAATACCGTCATTGCATCGTCGTCTCTGCTGCCCAATGTGCTTCAGACAATGCGCACCTATGCCCGTTTCGCCGGAATAAACCTGGTCGAGACCTATGACATTATGGAGGCGGTGTGCGAAGGAACCCTGGACCTTGCCGGAGTAATAGTTCCGTCAATCAACCGCTACGGAATAATCGAGAGCCACGATGGCCTGGCACAGGCGGTGCACAATGCCGGTGCCCTGCTGGCAATGTACTGCGACCCGTCGGCCCTTGCCGTGGTGAAGACCCCTGCAGAATGGGGTGCCGACATTGCGGTGGGAGACGGCCAGAGTCTGGGTATCCCGCTCTGCTACGGAGGCCCGTATGTGGGATTTATGAGCTGTACGCAGGCTCTTATGAGAAAGCTTCCCGGCAGAATAGTGGGTCAGGCGACCGACTCCGACGGCAAGCGCTGCTTCGTGCTTACCCTCCAGGCCAGGGAACAGCATATCCGCAGAGAGAAAGCCACTTCCAATATATGTTCGAATGAGTCGCTTATGGCACTCTGGTGCACGGTTTACCTGTCGATTATGGGAGCCGACGGGCTGCGCAGGGTAAACTCCCTGAGCTATGCCGCCGCCCACAGTCTGCACGACGCTCTTATGGAAACCGGCCGCTTCGAGGATCCGTTCGAGGACCAGCCGTTCCTCAAGGAATTCTGCCTGAAGCCGTTGTTCGGCAATACGGGCGCCCTTCAGGAAGCGCTGCTGGAGCAGGGAATATTCTCGGCTCTCGAGACCGAGGAAGGCTACCTCTCATTCTGCTGTACCGAAAAGGCCAGGAAGGAAGATTTGGAAACAATCGCGCAGGTGGCGCGTTCAATTTAGGAGGAGACAGATATGAGATATTACGACAAACTTGTATTCGAACTTTCGAGGGAGGGGAGAAGCGCTTTCAGCCTTCCCCAGGCCCCGGATGTCTGTCTGCCCGATTCTGTGAGCCGGAAGTCGGCTCTGGAACTTCCCAGCCTCAGCGAGCCGGACGTGGTAAGGCATTATACGAATCTGAGCCAGATGAACTTCGGTGTCGATACCGGCTTCTATCCGCTTGGAAGCTGTACTATGAAGTACAATCCCAAAATCAACGAGGAAATTCCCGGAATGTTTGCGGGGGTTCATCCGCTTGTACCTGCCGGCGCAGTGCCCGGTATCAGGAAGATTTATGAGGGAATTGACTCTGCGCTCGCCGAACTTACGGGTATGGCTCATTTTACCTTCGAACCCTGTGCCGGCGCGCACGGCGAACTTACCGGCCTGATGCTCATAAGGCAGTATCACATAAGCCGCGGCGATTTCGCCCGCACCCGAATCATAGTGCCCGACAGCGCCCACGGAACCAATCCTGCTTCGGCGGCCGTATGCGGCCTGGAAGTGGTTGAGGTGAAGTCGGGTCCCGACGGGCTCATAGACGTCGAGTCCCTGAAGCCTCTGCTCGGGCCTCAGATTGCCGGAATTATGATGACCAATCCCAACACCCTCGGGCTGTTTGAAAAGGATATTGCGCAAATAGCTTCGTTGGTCCACGGATGCGGTGGCCTGCTGTATTACGACGGGGCCAATATGAATCCTCTGTTGGGCGTGGTGCGCCCCGGAGATATGGGCTTCGACGTTATGCATCTTAATTTGCACAAGACTTTCAGCACGCCTCACGGCGGAGGCGGACCCGGCAGCGGTCCTGTGGGAGTGGCTCCCCATCTGGTGGAGTTCCTGCCCGAATTCGGCAACAGGGGAGAGCTGCGGGTATCCGGCTTCCACGGCAACTTCGGAGTTATCCTGAGGGCCTATGCCTATATCCTTATGCTCGGACGGGAGAATGTGCCTATGGCAGGACGGCTCGCAACCCTGAGCGCGAATTACATAAAGGAGTCGCTCAAAGACTGTTACCGTCTGCCTCTACAAAGCATCTGCAAGCACGAGTTCGTGTTTGACGGCCTTGTCAATGACGGGGCGCGCGACGGCGTTCCCGGCGCAACTACGCTGGATGTTGCCAAGAGATTGCTGGATTATGGCTTCCACGCTCCCACAATCTATTTCCCGCTGCTGTTCCATCAGGCAATAATGATAGAACCTACCGAAACCGAATCTCTGGAAACCTTGGATTCTTTCATTGAGGTTATGAGAAAAATCGCGCAGGAAGCCGCACAGGATCCCACGTTGCTGCGCACTGCGCCTCACAATACTCCCATCGGCAGACCGGACGAAACTGTCGCCGCAAGGCAACCGGTTCTTAAATGGACAAAATCGAACTGATATGCATCTGCTTATAATAGGAGCCGGCCCCGGAGGTTATGAAACTGCAGTGGAGGCCGCAAGGCGGGGGCTCACCGTGACGCTTGTGACCGACGGACCTCTGGGGGGAACCTGCCTTAACGAAGGCTGTATCCCTACCAAGACCTTGATTCACAATTGCTGCGAGCTGTCACTTGACCTGAAGTCGGCGCAAGAGCGCAAGGCGGCCGTGGTATCCCAGCTCAAAAGCGGAATCGAGGGACTGCTCAGAAATGTGGAGGTGGTCTATGGCAAAGCCTCTTTTGCCGATTCCCATACCGTCAGGGTTGGAGAGAGGACAATATCGGCCGACAAAATAATCATCAGTACTGGCTCGGTCTCTGCATTCCTTCCCGTTCCGGGAGCTGAACTTGCCACCGATTCGTCCGGGCTTCTGAACTGCGATGAGGTTCCCGCCCGGCTTGCAGTCATTGGCGGCGGAGTCATAGGACTTGAGTTCGCCTGTATCTACAACCGGCTTGGAAGTGAAGTCACGGTCATTGAATATTGCCCCAACATTTTGCCAAGATTCGATTCCGACCTTGCCAAAAGGCTGAAGCAGCAATTGAGCCGCAGCGGAATTTCGATCGTTGTGGGGGCCGCAGTCAACGGCATTTCCGAATGCGACGGGGGACAGCTTGAAGTGAACTATGTGCTTAAGGACAAGGAGAACTCCGTTACCGCCGACAAAGTGCTTATGGCAGTTGGCCGGCGTCCCAATGTGGATAGCCTCAATTTGCCTGACATAGGCGTGGAATATGACCGCAGGGGAATAAAGGTAGATTCGGCAATGCGCACCAGTGCTCCGGACATATATGCTGTGGGCGACGTAACCGGCGGGTATATGCTGGCTCACGTTGCGTCTGCCCAGGGCCTGAGGGCTCTCAACGACATAACCGGCATTTCCGATTCCATAGATTTCGGATGTGTGCCCGCAGTGGTCTTTACCAATCCCGAACTCGCCACGGTGGGTTTGTCGGAAGAAGACTGCAAGGCAAAGGGAATAACCTGCACCGTGCACAAATCCTTCTACAGAGCTAACGGCAAGGCCGTGTCGGCCGGAGAAACCGAAGGCCTGTGCAAAATACTGTGCGACCCGGACGGCAGAATATTGGGCTGTCACATTATGGGAGCCGGAGCTTCGACCATAATAGCCGAGGCCGCCGCGCTCATTGCCCTTGGGGCCGATATGGAAAAGGCGCGCTGGATTATCCACGCGCACCCTACCTTGAGTGAAGTCCTTATGAACGCTCTTCGAAGCTGAGCACTTCAAGAACACCGTCCCTAACTTTGAATCTTATGTTGCGGTCTGCGAAGAGCAGGCCGTATTCTCTTTGCGGGTCGTCCTGATAATGCGGTCTCGGGTCCAGGGAAAGAATCTGCCCGAGGGCTTCAAGCCTTTCCGGTGCGAAGACTCTGTCGATTCCTTCGGGGAAGACTACCCTCAGTTTCTTCCATTCCAGGGCAGTGTAGCCCGGGCTGGCTGCCGGGATGCTGTCGGAGTAGGGGATATACGGTTTAATGTCGAAGATGGGCGAGCCGTCTGCGAGGTCGGCGCCTTTCACCTTTATTTCGGCTTTTTCAAAGTCGATGGACACTATTTCCACAGCCGACATTCCGAGACCGTTGGGACGGAAAGGAGAACGGGAGGCGAACACTCCGGTGCGGCGGTTGCCCCCAAGCCTGGGCGGCCTTACCGTGCGGTTTCCCGAAGGCCGGTTCAAGTGGAATCCCCAGATGAGCCATATATGCGAGAATTCTTCGAGCCCTCTGAGGGAATCGGCGCAAGCCCAGTTCCCCCGGAGGCTTACAAGCCCTTCGAGGGAACCGGCCAGCCCGGCCTGACGCGGAAGCCCGAATTTCTCGTGCAGCAGGGTGGAATATACGGCTACTGGCTCTATCGTCATTTAACTGTGGTGGTTATGGTGTGCCGGCCGCTGCCGAAGGTGGTGCAGCCGCTCTTTCCGGGAATATATACTTTAGCCTTGCTGCCTTCCGGTACGGTGATTGTCCAGATGGCGCTGCCGCCGTCGATTTCCCATTCAGACTTCACCATACCCTTTACGGTGGGGAAGCCTATGCTGTAACTGTGGTTGGCGGTGGCTTTGGCGGGACGTACCTCGAATTCCTCCCATCCGGCCCTGGTGGGCTTGATACCGCACATTTCGCTGGCCAGAACCGTGATTGTGCCTCCGGACCAGGCGTGGTTGGTGGTGCCTCCGCCGAAGTCGGCGCTGCCTATCTCCCAGCCTTCAAAGAGGGTGGCGTATTCGGTGTTGTTCACCATTGCTCCGAAGCGCTTCTCGGTCCTTTCCAGGGCGTAGTCGCCGTATCCCATCTTAAAGAGCGCTTCCATAACGTACTTCTCCATATAGGGACTGGCGTGCTCTTCTTTTTTCAGAGTAGCCAGAATCTGCGGATATTTGCTTCCGGAGGCAATCCCTGCCAGCACTGCGAGAGCCTGTACGCGGTCATCGGTCTTTCCGGTATAGTCGGGACTGCGGTAAACTCCGTCCCTCCAGCAGCGGTTGAATCCCTTCTTGAGAGCGCGGTATTTGCGCGCGAATTCATCGGCCTCGGCCCGGAATCCCAGTTCGTCAGCCATTTTCTGAGCGCTCAGAAGAGCCAGAGCGTGCCATCCGGCATAGATGAGGGTCATATCCTTTTCGAATCCCCAGTCTCCCCAGTTCCAACCGGTCTTGCGGAATACGGTGAGCCCGTTGCTGTCCTGCCTGTACAGGGAAAGATATTTTTTGACAACCGGATATACATACGCGAGAGTCTCCTTGTCGCCGGTATTCATATAGTAGTTCCAGAATCCGTAGGGCCCTATGGACGCCAGCATCTGGCCGGGCAGCTCGCTTACGCCGAGTCCGGTAGGAACGGGGCTGCGCAGTACTCCTTCGGGGCTGCTCCAGTCGCAGAGTTCGCGTATGGCCTTGTTTATGAGAAGGTCGATGCTGGGGTCGAGGGTGTAGAAGCATTCTCCCATAAGAACCACAACGTCGCCCCACCATTGGGCGCGCTCCCTGTCGGGACAGTCGAAGAAATTGTCTCTCATATTCACGAGCAGGGTGCTTACGGCCTTCTTCCAGAAACGTTCGAAGAACGGGTTGTCGAAGCGGAATTCGCTTTGGTCGGAAGTGGCGTATCCGGTTTGCCTGTAACCGGCCATATTTACCTTTATACCTTCGTTCAGGCGAATGAGAAGGGTCTCGCCGTTCATCCATCCAAGGCTCTCGTAGCGCTGAACCCCGGGCTTGGTGATGTATTCGGCGCGGGTGTTCCAGGTGGCGCCTGCAAAACTGTGGTTCGTGCGAATGTCCACGAGTTCTCCGCCGCGCTTGGATTCAAGTTCGATTACCGGGGTGAACTGGATGTTGTCCGGTAGCTTGATGGTCAGAAGATCCCCTTCGCGGGTGTATTCGGCCTGGGTTACGCCGTAGTTCCTGAACTGCGGCACAGGCCTGTTGACGAGCTCGCCCCAGGGTTTGCCGCCGGCCTCGCACACTTCCCTGGAGGCGGTGAAGAAGTCGGGGGTTTCGGTCTGCCAGGAGGGCATATCGAGCCTGGCGTCGTAAC
Organism: Bacteroidales bacterium; assembly: GCA_024401895.1. Taxonomy (GTDB): domain Bacteria; phylum Bacteroidota; class Bacteroidia; order Bacteroidales; family UBA932; genus Cryptobacteroides. The sequence goes on along the minus strand of JAKSKE010000008.1, from coordinate 32,730 downwards.
GGATGTTGGATTCCGGCAGGCGGTAATTGGGAACCGGAGCCGCGGTTGTGCCGTAAGCTTCGTGCCTGCAGCTAAGCCAGGTCGAGTCTGATTTGAGGCCTATTGCGGGGGCATCGAAGAACAGTCCAGCCATACCTGAGCTGGCGTGGGAGTATCCGTTCTTGCCAAAGTAGCACAGAAGTACGGCTATCTTGTTTTCTCCTTTTGCGAGGAAGGGTGCGAGGTCAACTTCATCGACATAGGTCGCATTGGGCTTCGGGCCCCTCTTGAGCCCTCCTTCAAAAATGACTTCCCGCCCGTTGATCCACAGCCAGTATTTGCTGTCAACGGCGATTCTGGCCTTGACGGTGGAGGGAATCTCTCCGTCTATTACAATGTCTTTCCTGAAGCATATCCAGGTGTTTTCTGTGATTCTTCCGTTCAGGGTAATCCATTTGGCCGGTTGCGCAAAGGCGCTGCCGAAGACGAGCAGGCAGGCCATAATGAGTGCGAGTCTTTTCATTTTATTCTATAGCAATGGTTATTTGTTTCAATCGGTGGACAAAATTAGAAAAATATGAATATTTTTCCTTAAATTTGCTCAAATATATTATATGGAATATTACGGTTTGGACATAAGGGAATGCGCTATCCTGGACTCGTACCGGGAGAACCGCGGCGTGTATGAAAAACTGGAGAAAATTGTAAAGGAAACCCTGCAGAAGGCCATTTCCGACAAAGGTTTGTACGTGACCGCTCTCGAGAGCAGAATCAAGACCGAAAGAAGCCTCGCCGGAAAACTCTCGATCAAGGGTTCCAAGTATTCCACCATACTGGACGTCACCGACATTGTGGGGGCCAGGGTCATCACGTTCTACAACGACGAAGTGGATATGATTTCGGCTCTGGTGGACAAACTGTACACCATAGACTGGAAGAACAGCGTGGACAAGCGCAAGATGCACGAACTCGACAGTTTCGGATACAATTCCCTGCACTATATCTGCAGCATCCCAAAATCGTTGTACTATGACCCGGAGTGCCCGATGCTGAACGAGATACGTTTCGAACTGCAAATGCGTACGGCTCTGCAGCACGTATGGGCGAATATGTACCACGACACCGGATATAAGTCGGGTATCGAGGTGCCGGCCGAATACCTCAGGGCATTGAACCGCCTTGCAGGAATGCTCGAACTTGCCGACGAACAGTTCAGCAATATAAGGGCCAGCATTTCCGATTATCGTCACAGGGTCGAGGCCCTGGTTCGCGGAGGCCGTCTGGACGATGTCCTCCTGGACGGTGATTCCTTCCGTTCCTTCCTGGAACAGAAGCCTTTCGACAAGCTTAATGAAAAGATTGCAAGAATCAACCAGGCCGAAATCGTGAACGTTTCGCTGGTTCCGTACCTTAAGATTTTCAAGGACTTCAGACTCCGGACCCTGGGCGACCTGTCCCGTTTCATTCAGGAGAACCGTGACGACGCTTACCATCTGGCACTTATTCAGCTGGCTTCAACCGATATAGACATAATCTCGTCCAGCATAGGCATTCAGAACCTTTGTATAGTCCATATACTCAAGAGCGGGACCGGAGTAAGCGGGCTGGTGCGTATGTTCGAGACACTCGGAGGAGTGAACGACTACAACCGCGCCAGGGCTGAACGGATTATGAGCACTGCGTCCAATCTTGAATTCCTTAACCGAAAGTAACAGACTATGAGTGAAAAGAAAATAGATACTTCGCTTCTCGACAAAGCAATAAAATTCGCAGTCGAGGCCCACGCCGGAACCGAGCGCCGCGGCAAGGGCTTTCCCTACGTGGTGCATCCGCTGGAAGCAGTGGCCGTGGCAGCCACAATCACCGCCGACCAGGAACTGCTGGCGGCCGCGGCGCTTCACGACACCGTAGAGGATACCGACGTTACCCTGGACCTTATCTACGATGAGTTCGGCCCAAGAGTGGCATCGCTGGTATATATTGAATCGGACCAGGATGCCAACGAGGAATGGCGGTCCAGGAAGATGAAGTCCATCGCCCGTCTGGCAGGCGCGTCCAGAGATGCCAAGATAGTGGCCATAGGCGACAAACTGTCCAATATGAGAGCCATTGCCCGGGACTACAGGGTTCAGGGAGACAAACTTTGGTCGATGTTTCACGCTCCCGGTGGAAAACCCGACCACGAGTGGCACTACAGGCAGCTTGCCGCGGCGCTCAAGGACCTGGAAGGAACCGACGCCTATGAAGAATTTGTATGTTTGATAGAAAAAGTTTTCGCGTGATATGCTGGTAAAAAGATTTGAGCCTCTGGAAGGCAGGAACATTGAAATAATAGAAACGGTTATGAACAGCGCCGAGGTGACTCCGTTGCCGGAGGACGTGCAGTTCAAGGTAAGGCTTTGTGTAGAAGAGGTTGAAGAGAACATACTCTGCTATTCCGGTTCAACCTGGATTGAACTCAGAGTGTACGTGCAGAACGGAAGGCTTGTAATTTCCTTCTGTGACGGAGGTGTCGAATTCAATCCACTGGACAAGGAAGACCCCGATATCTCGGCTCCGCTGGAGAAGAGGAGTATCGGAGGCCTCGGAATTCTACTCTGCAAGAAAATGATGGATTCTCTCAGTTATAAGTACGAGGACGGAAGGAATTATCTGACACTTGAAAAGAAAATCGCATAGTATATGAAACACGGACATTCGTTCTCGGCAAAACTTACTCTGAACGTGCTGGCGCTCTCGTCTGTGCTATTCTTGGTTTCTCTCGGTATAGTTTCGTACTGGTCCAATTCCCTTATTTTCGAGGAGGCATCCAAGGGCGCCCGGAACCTGGTGGACAAAAACATATCCGAGATAAACGGAATACTTTCGTCCATCGAGGTGTCGGTGAGCAGTAACGCCTGGAATGTGAAGGAGCACCTGAGCGACCCCGATTTCCTTTATCACGTGACCGACAGGATAGTGAGTGAAAACGAGAATATCATAGGCTCTGCCATAGCTTTTGTCTCAAATTACTACGAAGGTAAGCATTTCTTTTCCCCGTATTCGTACAGGGAGCAGGAGACAGGCAGAATATTGTCCAAGCAATTGGGCAATGAGGACTACGATTATTTCTATATGGAATGGTTCTCGGCTCCTTTCGAGTCCGGCAAGCCTTATTGGGGGGAGCCGTATTTCGACAAGGGCGGTGGGGAGCAGCTTATGTGCACTTACAGCTATCCCTTGACCGACAGCCAGGGCCGGGTGTTTGCAATTATGACAGCCGACATAGCCCTGAACTGGATATCAGACATTCAGGCAGCTATGAAACCGTATCCGAATTCAACCGTCGTGCTCCTGAGTTCGATAGGCACCATACTCAGTTCGAAGTCTATAGTTGGGAATCTTGGAGAAAACATTTACAGCAATTTCGAGAATTCCACGGTGCGCTCGAGAAATGTTGACAAGATACTTAATTCGGTGCTCAACCACGAAAAGGGGCTTATGCAGTATTCGGTTGGTTCCGACCACGGTTTTGTGGTTTTCGGCCCTCTTTCAAATTCCTGGGTGGCAACGGTAAGCTGCACTTATTCCGACATTTTTGCCGGCGCTTCAAGGATATTGTTCCTTATAATTGGAATTGGGATTCTGGGAATAATACTTTTGTTCCTGCTTTGCTACCGGGTCATCCGCAGGCTTACACAGCCCCTGAGCGAATTCGCGAATTCTGCCACCGAGATAGCAAAAGGAAATTTCGAGTCGTCTCTGCCAGAGATAAAGTCCAACGACGAGATAGGGCTTCTGCGGGATTCGTTTGCCAATATGCAGAGTTCCCTGAAAAACTATATCGACGAGCTCAAGATAACCACTGCGGCCAACGAGAGGTTTGAAAGCGAGCTCTCCATTGCCAACAAGATTCAGGCGGCTATGCTGCCCCGCGATTTTCCTGTTTCCGACAAGTTTGACCTGTTCGCTTGCCAGAAGAGTTCCAAGGAAGTAGGGGGAGATTTGTACGATTTCATAGTAAAGGACAATGTCTGCTATTTTGCCATTGGCGACGTAAGCGGAAAGGGGGTTCCCGCTTCTCTGGTAATGGCTGCCACCAAGGCGGCGTTCCGCTTTGTGGCTACGCTGAACCTTCCGCTCGACCAAATGATTTTCCGGATAAACAATTCTCTTTCAGAAAATAACGAAAGGGGAATGTTCGTGACTTTCTTCCTTGGCAGGTTGAATTTGGATACCGGCCTCCTGGAATACTGCAATGCCGGACACAATCCTCCAATGGTAACGAGGGCCGACGGTACGGTATGCAAACTTGAGGTGATTCCGAATCTGGCTCTCGGAGTATGGTCCGATTTCCCTTTCAAGGCCCAGTCTGCCGTGCTTGGGAAAGGCGACCGTGTGACTCTTTATACCGACGGTATTACCGAGGCCGAAAAGGCCGACGGCAGCCTGTATGGTGAAGAGCGGTTGATTGAACTGCTTTCAAAGAATAGGGATATGACCCAGGAGGCGCTGTGTTCCTGCATTATGGACAGCGTAAACGATTATTTCGAAGGCAGGCCCCAGAATGACGACATAACATTGTTAAGCTTGGGTTTAAAACGATAAATAATAAAATCAGATACAACTATGACAGTAAACATTGAAAATGCAGGCTCAAAGACTTTTGTTACTTTGACCGGAAGGATCGACACTACCAATGCCGCGCAGTTCCAGGCCGACATAAATCCTCTCCTGAATGCAGATAACCCCGATATCGAAATTGATTGCACCGATATGGAATATACTTCCAGCCAGGGCCTCAGAATATTCCTGATTCTTCAGAAATCGGTAACAATGAAGGGCGGCTCCCTGGTGCTGAAGAATATGAAGCCCGCAGTGAAGGAAGTATTCGATATAACAGGATTTTCAAGCATAATACGGATTGTTTGACAGCATAGCAAATTTCAGAGATATCGGGGGGAATGTGCTTCCCGACGGATCACGGGTACGCAAAGGTTTTCTTCTGCGTGGCGGAGCTCTTGACAAATTGAGCGACGCCGACCGGGCGCTGCTTGTAGAACAGTACAGGCTCAGGCATATCTTTGATTTCAGGACCGACCTCGAAACCAGCCTCTACCCCGACAGGGAAGTCGAGGGGGCCGACCGTATCTGGCTTCCTGCCATTGACCAGAGTACCGAGTCCCTTGCCAGGTCATCTCTGCCTCAGGAGGCCTATCAGAATCTGGGACCGTGGCTGGTGCAGAATTCTACTAACCTCTTTGTTCAGGACGTAACCAGACGTTTTTACATAGATCTGGTGATGAACGAATATACACAACTCCAGTATGCCGCCTTCCTTGCAGGGGTGGTGAACACCCGCGACGGCGCGGTCTTCTGGCATTGCAGCCAGGGTAAGGACCGTACCGGTTTGGCCGCGGCATTCCTTCTGTCTGCCCTCGGTGCCGACAGGGAACTGATTCTTGAAGATTATATGATTTCGATGGATTTCTACCGCGAAGAGCTGGAGTTCTATGAAAGTCAGGTAGCCACCGAAGCCGAGAAAGAAGTAATACGTACATATATCGCCATCAATCCAAGGTATTTCACTGCCGCCCTGGATTTGATTGACCATAAGTGGGGGAGTCTTCTCTCGTATGTCCAGGATGCTCTGCTGCTGCAGGATTCCGACATAGAAATACTGCGCTCCCGTTATTTGGAAAAATGAATTTTCACAGGTTCTCTATAATACTGCTTTGTTCGATTCTGCTGTGTTCCTGCGCTTCGATCAAGCGACTTCTGACAATAGATGACGTAATTGCAGACGTTCATTCCATTGATTCTCTGTATTGCCCGTCCGGAATACTGGAGGAACACTTCTACAAATGCTCTCCGGCCAGCGGTACCAGTATGCGCAGAATGCTTGTATATCTGCCTGCCGACTACTATGAGTCCGAACGTAGATATCCGGTCCAATATTTGTTCCACGGTGCCCGGGGCAATGAAACCTCCTGGATTAAGGACGGAAATATGATCGCCATCGTAGATAGCCTCTGGAGGGAGAAACTTCTGCCGGAGTGCATAGTGGTGCTGCCGAATATGAATCAATATAAGAACGACAAAGATTACGGAATGTCCCGCTTCAAGCGGCCGGTGGAGTCTATCTTTGAGACCAACGGAGGAGTTGAGAGCTGTTTCGTCGAGGATGTGATGGGATATGTCAGAGACAACTTCCGCACCATAGAGGACAAGGCGCACCGCTCCGTTGCCGGACTGTCGGTAGGGGCTATGCAGGCAATATACCTGTCGGCCGCCAATCCCGACCTTTTCGACTACATAGGCCTTTTTTCTCCGATGCACCAGTCGGTCTGTCCTTTCGGCAAATACGTCTCGTTTTATCACGACCTGGACAAGAAGCAGGCGGCTCAGTTCAAATGCCCTCCCAAACTGTATTACGTGATGATAGGACACGGAGATGTATTCTATGAACATACCGAGGATTTCCGTTATACTATGGATTTGCACAGTTATCCCTATCTCTATTTCGAGACCAGGGGCGGGCATACCTGGGACAACTGGCAGTTCTTCCTCAAAGAGTATCTGACAAAAGTATTCGAGTGATTATGAAAAAATTTTTTGTTTGGCCAATTGCATTTTTACTGTGCTTCGCTTCGGTTGCCGAAGCACAGCAGCGGGAGTATGCTTACACCTGCGGGAAGAAGAACGGGACTGTAACTACGTCGGTGGCTCCGCTGGGCAATGGGGAACTGAAAGTGGGAATTGACATAAACGGAGAGAAGAGCGAGCTGCTGTGCAACGGCGACTACAGCTGTAAGTCTTGTGAAATAGCCGATAAGAGAACGGGAAATGAACTTTATTACGTTCTCGAGAACGGGGTTTACCGGATTCGCGGCAATGTCAAGGGGAAAGCGGTGGACAAGACCGTTGAATCTTCAGGCAACCCTTGGTTTCAGAATCTGAGCGTTGCAATAGGCAGGCTGAGCAAAAAAGGAGAATCCTTCAGATTCGAGACATTCCAGCCTTTTGGAACCGACCCCGTTGTAATGGAAGCCCAAACCGTGTCCAGGGAAAAGATAGGGGAGCGGGACGTGCTTTTGGTGAGAGTGAGCCCGGTAGGAGCACTTTCCAAGTTCTGGCACGGAGACTATTACGTAGATGAAAAGGACTTGAGCCTTGTAAAATATACATCTGTCGAGGGTGCGCCGGCCGTGACACCGCGCACCACCTGGATTTTAAAATAGTGTACTATGGAAGATACCGTAAAAACCGTATTCGGAACATTGAAGCTCAAAGAAGGGGAATACCTGCCGCATACGGGTATGGAATATCCTGCCGACGATCCTTTCGCCAGCCTGGTCAAAGCCGTCCGGCTTAAAGAGGTGAACTTTGACGAAACTTATCCCTATCTCGACCGCAGCCTGAGCTTCAGAATCCAGAATGCCTTGAACTATTTTCTGGTGTTCGGACCGTTTTACCTTATAAACCGGCTCGTATATGGAGTCAGGTTCGAGGGACGGGAAATTCTGAAGAAATACAGGAAGGAGTTTGCCAATGGAATCATTAGTGTGGCCAATCATTGTTACCGTTGGGACGGAATGGCCATAGCCGAGGCTTTGGGCCACAGGTTGTGGGTTCCTATGTTGAAAACGCATTTTACCGGCAAGGACGCCTGGTATCTCAGATATTTCGGCGGCATACCTGTGCCGGACGATTTCGGGGGCCTGCGGAAATTCAACGAAGCTTTCGATACTCTCAATTCCGAGAAAAAGTGGATTCACGTTTTTGCGGAGTCCCGCAACTGGCATTTCTATAAGCCGTTGAGACCGTTCAAGAAAGGCGCGTTTACTATGGCATACAGGTATAATGCACCTATTCTTCCAATAGCTGTGACTTACCGCGAAAGAACCGGCTTTTTCAAGCTTACAGGCAAGAAGGAAATCCCTCTCATAACTGTAAGGATAGGAGAACCGATATTCCCCGATAAAACCATACCACGCAGGGAGGAAGTTACCAATCTGCTTGAAAAAACCCATTCGGCAATCTGTGAACTTGCTGGAATAGTAGATAATCCCTGGCCAGCTGAACTGAATGAAAACTAAAGGCGTCATATTTGATTTGGACGGGACTTTGTACGACAACTCCGCTCTGCCCGCCAAACTTATTCTGTATAATATTTTCCATCTGAGGATGCTCTATTCCGAGCGCATCGAGCACCTGCATATGTCGGGCCGCTATTACGGCCCAGACCGGCCGTTCGATGAACTTCTGAAGCGCATTTCAATGAAAACCGGCTATGGTCTCTACAAGGTTAAGAAATGGTATCTGAAAACGTATATGCCGAGTCAGGTCAAGGCGCTGCGCAAATACCATCACAGCAAGCCCTGGGTGCTTCCTCTCCTGAAGGAATTGAAGTCAAAGGGAATAAAGCTTGCCTGTTTCTCGGAGTATATATGCGTTGGCGAGAAATTGTCGGCCCTTGGCATTGATCCCGCTTTATTCGACGTTGTAACCGATGCTTCATCGGCCGGAGGCCTCAAACCCTGCCGTCGTTCTTTCGAGGCCGTTGCCAATGCTATGGGACTCGCCCCGTCTGAAATCATTGTGGTAGGGGACAGGGAGGATACCGACGGTGCCGGCGCCGAAGCCGCAAATATGAAATTCGAGCTTGTGCCCAAGGCCGATTTCCCTGCGCCGAAGCTGCCGATTGAAGATTAACGGGAGCCGGTCACCCATTCGGGATAGACCAGGTTTCCGATTCGTTTATATACGCCGGACCTTATTTTGAGAAGATAATTTCTGGACACCGACGGGTTGCGCTTAGCCGGATTCGGAAGTCCGCAGGCAAGATTTACGGCTTCCCGCAAACTCAGGGAGGACGCTTCTTTGCCAAAGTATTTGCGTGATGCACATTTTGCACCGAATATGCCGGGGCCCATCTCCGCCACATTGAGGTAAACTTCCATAATGCGCTCTTTCCCCCAGATTTTCTCTATGAGTACGGTATAATAGGCTTCGAAAGCCTTTCTTACCCAACTGTGGGTGCACCAGGTAAAGCAGTTCTTCGCTGTCTGCTGGGAAATTGTACTGCAACCCCGTATTCTTTTGCCGTTGAGCCGGTGCTCCTGTTTCATTTTCCTTATTTCATCGACATCGAAGCCGTTGTGCTGGAAGAATTTGTTGTCCTCGGCCGTGACCACGGCCTTGATTAGGTTGGGCGAAATTTCTTCGAGCGGGGTCCATCGGTATTCCACCGGTTCGCCTTCTCCCCGCATATTCTGCACCCGGCGTTCAATCATAAGGGGAGTGAATGCAACGGGCATCCACTTGAGCAGAAAAACCAACAGCAGGCTGGCCCCAATGTACCCGAGGGGAATATACAGAAACAGTATTCTTAATAACCGGTGCCTTTTCATAGAAAGATTCTGGAGTTTGCAAATTTACAACAAATTTGCTCACCGTATATTATATTGTCAAAGCTGTATTTGAAGAATGTGGCGGAATCAAATGAGGCTGAATCCTGCGGTCCACAGCCAGAACCTGATTCCTTTTCCGAACAGAAGCAGTATCATTGTCCAGAAAGGCTTTACTTTAAAGAAGCCCAGGGATACCGTGAACACATCTCCTATTATTGGAAGCCAGGCAAGCAATGAGAGCCACACCCCGTATCTGCCTATACGGCTTTTGTGCTTTTCTATTGTTTCGGGCTTGATTTGAAACCATTTATGAAGCCATTCCAATTTCCCTATCCAACCCAGCCAGTAGGTGACAACGCTGCCGAGCCAGTTCCCCAGAGTTCCTACAATAAGACACCCGGCGGCATTTTTCGTTGCGGCGAGTACAGCAATATACACTGCATCTGCACTGAACGGCAGAATGGTAGCGGAAAGAAATGTTCCAATGAACAACCCCCAAAGTCCCAGGCCTTCAAGATTCATATATGCTTAAATAATGCAAAGATAATCTTTTTCCCGTTCCCGCCGTGCCGTGTATGGCATAAGTGCCCGGAAAATTACAGGATTTTGCGTATATTTGTAAGAGCCTGATTTAAGAAACAGGACAAAATAACCGAATGAAAACTGTAACCTCTCTTTTGATGGCCGCGGCGCTGCTTTTCAACGCAGTCAATGCCCGGGCCGAATTTTCCCTTAACAGAACAATCTCCGACGGAATGGTGCTTCAACAGAAGAGCGAAGCACGCATTTGGGGCAAAGCCGATGCGAACAGGTCTGTCAAAGTCAAAACCTCCTGGAACGGGCGGGAATACACCGTAAGGGCCGGCTCGGACGGCAAGTGGGAGGTGAAAGTCTCCACCCCGGAGGCCTCGTACACCAACTACAGCATTTGCGTGACTTCGGGAAACGACACCAAAGTCATAAAAGACGTCCTGGTTGGGGAGGTGTGGCTCGCATCGGGCCAGTCCAATATGGAAATGCCCATACGCGGCTTCTTCAACTGCCCTATAGAGGGTTCTTCCGAAGTAATAGCCGCCGAGGCAATGCCCGACCGTATTAGAATGCTCACGGTGAATGTGCATCCGTCATTGGAACCGCTCGATGACATTCAGCTTACCCGCGGCTGGGAGAAGGCCGGTCCCGAAACTGTCAGCGAAATGAGCGCCGCGGCATATTTCTTCGCCCGGAGGCTCAACGCATCGCTGGACGTGCCGGTAGGAATTGTGGCGTTTGCCAGAGGCGGGGCCCGGGTGGAAGGCTGGCTTCCCAGGGAGACCCTCGCCCGAATGGGAGAAGACCTTTCTCCCGAAGGAATGGACAAATGGGTGGAATATCATAAGCCGTACCTGTTCTACAACGGAATGGAGCAGCCCGTCAAAGGCTACACGGCCAAAGGCTTCTTATGGTACCAGGGCTGCAGCAACGTGGGTGCCCACGGCGCTTTTGTCGAAAGAATGACAGAACTTGTGCGCCAGTGGCGCGACGACTGGGGCGACACAAATAACAGTATGCCGTTCTATATGGTGGAGATTGCTCCGTTCCGGTACAACCCTTCCGGGGAGGGGGTGGCAGCACTGTTGCGACAGGCACAGCACGAAGCCGCCGCAGTGATTCCGAATTCGGGTATAATTGTTACCAACGACCTGGTCTATACCTACGAGGTTGACAATATCCATCCCTGCCGCAAGCAGCCCGTGGGCAACCGTCTGGCATATATGGCTCTGCATCGCAACTATGGATTTACAAAACTGCCCTGCGACTCTCCCGAGGCCGTCGAGGCTTTCATACCGGAAGGAAAGCAGGGCGAAATTAGGGTGCGCCTGAGCAACTGCCCCAACGGACTGAACCGTCTGCACGAAATCTGCGGACTTGAAGTGCGCGGAAAAGAAAGCGGCTGGACACCGGTGACCGATGTCAACTTCATTTGGCAGGAAAACACCCTTTCAATCCGCTGCGACGCGGTTTCCGACCCGCAGGAGGTTCGTTATGGCTGGGGCGACTTTGTGCCGGGCAATCTGGCTAACGCCGAGGGTCTGGGCCTGGTTCCGTTCTGCATCGGAATCAAGTGACCGCAACCTCTACTTGCGGGCGATGTAGTCAACTACTTCGCCAATGGTGTTGAATTTTACGTCGGGCTCGAATTGGAGCCCGAATTCATTTTCCGTGGCGAGAGAAAGCAGCAGCATAGACAGGGAGTCAATTCCCAGATCTTTCACCAGACTGGATTCCAGCGTTACGTTTGACAGGTCGAGCTTGGGCTTTATGGTATGGACAATCTCCTTGAGTTTGCCGAGTATTTCTTCTGGTGTCATAATGTTGCTATTTCTGGTTGCGAGATACTTTTAGAGCGCCTGTGCGCTTGAAATCTTCGTGGCGTACGATTACTTTCCTAATTCGGTGGGTGCCTGGAAGTGTGCAATTGATTTCATCTACGAGCCTGTTGAAGAAAGCTTCCACTTCTTCCCAGGACTTGCCTTCGAAAGCGGGCATCTGCGGCAGTATTTCAATGCCTATGACGTTTTCTCCGTCCAATTCCATTTCGCTTACAAGGCAGTCCTTGAGGGCCGCGCACTTATAGAATGGTTCTTCTATCTCTTCGGGAGAAACGTTCTCGCCGTTGTTCAGGATAATCTGGTTTTTGATTCGGCCTGTGATGTACAGGAAGCCCTCGTCGTCGAAACGTCCCAGGTCGCCGGTCTTAAGCCATCCGTCTTCGGTAAGGGCTGCCCTGGTGGCCTCGGGGTCGCCGTAGTAGCCAAGAAAAACGTTGTCTCCACGGAACCATATTTCGCCATCGACAATCTTGACTTCTTGGCCGGGATAAATCTTTCCAACCGAGGTGGGCTTCTCTAAGACGTTTGCGTTCCCCGATGTAAGGTTTGCGCCTTCGGTCATTCCGTAGCCTGCCAGAAGAGATATTCCAAGTTCGTCGAATGCCGTTATGAGGCGGGGAGGAACGTTGGCGGCCCCCGATATTATCATTTTGAGATTACCTCCCAGGAACTGGGGTCCGTACATTTTCACAAGCCCGTAGAGGATGTCGCACAACCCGGGAACAAGAATGAGTAAGGTGGGCTTGATGACGGGAAGTTTCCCTATCGTAGCCTTCATATCTTCGGCCGAATACCAGAGAGAACCGGTATAGAAAGCCGAAAGGGTAGAGCGCACCAGTCCGAACACGTGACTCAAGGGAAGCAGACAGACCATACGGTGATAGCCCAGCTGGCTGCCGGGAGCAAAGCATCCGTTAAAGGCTCCGCGCATCAGCGCGCGATGGGGGAGGATAACTCCCTTGGGGGCTCCGGTAGTACCGCCGGTAAAGAAAATTGCAGCCGCATCATTCTTGTCAACGACCGCTACGGGGGCCGTTCTGTCGGCCATCGTTGATGAGAGAACTACCTTGCAGGGAGCGTCGGCCACTTTTGCGGCGAATTCTTCGCGAACGGCAAGCAGGCTTACGCCGAAACGCATACAGCAGCCCTTTACCGCCTGCTCCGGCAGTCCGGTGGGAATCAGAATTCCTATGTATCCTGCGGAAAGAGCGGCGAGGAAGGTCTCAATTGCATCTATCGACGTCTTTTCCCAGATGGCCACCTTGTCTCCCTTGGCCAGACCGGCATCCTGGAGGAATGCGCGACGACGTCCAATGCGCTCGCACATCTGTGAATAGGTGTATGTTACTTTGGTGTCGGATTCTGCGGGCAGAGAGCCCCATTTCTCTTCTATCCAGCCAAGAAACTCAGGTACAGTAGGAATGTGTTTCAACTGCTCGAGCTCTTCTTTAGGGAGCATATCATAAAAGTAGTTTCCCATAAATTTTATTTTTTTAAGGTTTTAGTAATAGTATTTATATCTGCAAATTTAATAAAAATTCCATATTATTATAAAAATTTAATAATAAGTGCTATTTTTGTGCGACTAAAACCATACAGACCGAAATGATTACCATTAAAACAGTCAACACGAAAGCTCTTCTGGACAGCTTCATCAAATTCCCTTACAAACTTTACCGAAATTGTGAAAATTGGGTTCCTGCGCTTGAAGGCGACGAATACGATACTTTCAATCCTAAAACCAACGGAGCTTACGAATACTGCGAAGCCGAACTGTTTCTGGCCTATAGGGACGGGGAGGTCGCCGGCCGGGTTGCAGCTATCATAAACAATAAGGCAAATGAAATCTGGGGCGACAGGATGGTACGCTTCGGCTGGCTCGATTTCGTTGAAGACGAGCAGGTTCTGAAAGCATTGATGGATGAGGTGTCAGAATGGGGAAGGGCGCGTGGATGCGTTTCCATACGGGGCCCCTGGGGCTTTACCGATATGGACAAGGAAGGAGCGCTGGTTGAAGGTTATGAGAACCTGAGTCCGTTCACCTGCCTGTACAATTATCCGTACTACGACACTATGCTGCAGAATATAGGCTTCGAGAAGGACGTTGACTGGACTCAGCGCGTTGCAATGGTAACCTCTGACCTGCCGCCTATGTTCAAGTATGCCGACCTCATAGAGAAGCGTTACGGCCTAAGCATCGCCCGTTGCAGGAGTACCGGTGAAATGTGCAGGAAATACGGACTTCAGATTTTCCATATGTACAACGAATCGTTCGCTCCGTTGTCCCAGTTCTCTCCGCTTTCCGACAGGCAGATAAAGAGATACCTCCAGACCTATGTTCCCATTCTTATTCCCGATTTTGTGGCTATATGCCTGGACGCCGACAAGAAACCGGTGGGTTTTGCATTTTGCGTACCGTCGCTTTCAAAGGCCGTAAAAAAGGCAGGAGGGCGCCTGTTCCCGTTCGGGTTCATCCGCATCCTCAGGGCCCTGCGGCACAACGATACGCTGGAAGCTCTAATGATAGGCATTCTACCCGAGTACCAGGGGAAGGGGGCAAATGTGCTTATGTTCAAGTATATTCACGAGAACTGCCTGAAGCGCGGAATCAACCGTATGATCCTGAACCCGCAGTTGGAGGGGAATTTCAAGGTTCAGTCGCTGTTCGAGCAGTACGAGACTGTTCCCTATATGCGTCGCCGCGCCTATTGCAAGTCGCTGTAGCTGTCGGAATTCATTCCGGCCGGAACAATTCATATAATATATAGGGAATGTCGAAGCCGTTTTCGAACTGCGTCCTTACGCCGGCGGTGAACCTGGGGTTGCATTCCAGAATATAAGGGATACCTTCTTCGCTGACCCTGAAATCGAATCCGCAGAGGCCGTTGTAATCTACATAGTCCATAATTGTGCGGGCAGTCTCTACGAGCTGGGGGAAATCCACGGCCTGCCTTTCCAGAGAAGGTCCGTTCCCGTTGTTGCTCAAAGTCTTATATGAGCCGGCCCGGAAAAATGTCCCCATCCGCACTGCGTCCACGCTGTAGTCCCATCCGCTAATATATTCTTCTATGAGGTAGGGCTCCGATGGCCGCTGGTGAGCAATCAGCTGGTTGAGAGCGTCTATAGACAGCGGCCGGTGTACGCCGTGCCCTCCAAACGAAACGTCTCGTTTGAACACCACTTGCACAATTTCGTCCTTGTTCATTGTCCGGGCCTGTTCGGCCGATGGCAGTCCTGTGCCGGCGGGGCTGTCGTACATTCGGGGTTGCCTGATTCCCAACTTTGCGGCAAGGGCGCTGAAGGAAACTTTTCCGCCCAGCAGGGCGACTTTTTCGGGAGTGTCAACAGCCGCCCGGCATCCCCGGGGAAGAAGTTCCGCCGCCCGCGACATTGCATAGGCATCACCTACGGGCAAAACTACGGCAGGGGAGTACTGCGCTACGGCCTTGGCAAGCATCCGCCTGTAGCCCGGTTCGTCGCGAAAGACGTTCTGCGGGAAATCCACCCGGGCAATGGTAAGGTGATGCTGCTGCAGGCACAGACTCAAGTCTTCTCCAATCCGGCCCATCGTTCCGAAAAGCAGTATGTCACAATTGTTGTCGGTCATAGGGATGTATAAAAGAAATGAGCTGTGACCCTCGCGGGCAACAACTCATCCAACCACATAATTAATAACACTAAAACTAATAACCAATAGATTGAGGAGGAGAACCCTCTTGACTCAACCCGAATACAAAGGTATAACAATTATTTTATTTTCCAAAATATTTTTTTAAAATTTTTTAATAAATATTATACCGTATTGATTATCAGGTTAATATATGTTAATCAAATATTTTATTATATGCGACTACTTCAATTTCAACCAATGCTCCTTTCGGCAGGGCCGCAACCTGATAGCATACACGGGCGGGCTTGTCTCCGGGGAAGTATGAGGCATACACGGCATTCATTGCCGCAAAATCTTTGATGTCGTTCAAGAGAACGCAGGTTTTTACCACGTTGTCGGGGCCCAGTCCGGCTTCTTCCAGAATGGCCATTACGTTGTCCAGGGACTGTTTTGTCTGGGCTTCGATTCCGCAGGGCATTTCAGATGTTGCAGGATCTATGGGCAGTTGCCCCGATACGTACAGGGTGCCGTCGACTTCGACAGCCTGGGAATAAGGTCCTACAGCGGCAGGAGCCTTGGGAGATGCTATGATTTTTTTCATATTTTAGGGATGAGTTTGTTGTGTCAGATTTTTTCGCCGAAACAAAGGTCGCCGGCGTCGCCCAGGCCGGGAACTATGTAGTACTTGAAATTAAGTTCGGGGTCGATGGATGCCACCCACAGGGTGACTTCGCCGGAGAGGTTGTTCTGGAGGTTCTCAACGGCCTTGGCACTTGCAAAGGGGCATACAAGATGCAGGCCGGCGGGTTCTCCTCCCTTTTCCTTAAGAAACCTTATGGCGTCCAGAAGGGATGAGCCTGTGGCCAGCATTGTGTCGGCCAGAATCAATGTCTTGCCTTCCAGGGGCTGAACGGCGCAGTAGCTCGAGAAAACCTCTATGTCCTGGTCTTTGCCGTATGCCCGGGATGCGGCCACGAAGGCGCTGTCGGCATTGTCGAAGCAGCTCAGGACACCCTGGTGGAGGGGCAGGCCGGCCCGCAGAATCGTGGCGACCACAATGCGGTCGGTGGGGACATCCAGTCTGGCTTCTCCCAAGGGAGTCTTGACCGAAATTTCCGAGTGGCTGAGGGCTTTGCTTATTTCGTATCCGAATATGCTGCCTATCCTGGTGAGGTTGTTGCGGAATTTGGCCCTGTCTTTCTGAATTTCACTGTCGCGCAGCTGGGCGGCTATGCTGTTAAGAATCGAACTGTGTTCTCCAAGATTGATGACTTTCATTTTTTCTGTTGAAAATACGGTTATGCTTTAATGGTGTAAAGATAGTAATAAAAGCAAAATGATTTGTATATTTGTAGGAATTAAATACTTGAAAAATGAAGTACAATTTCGACGAGATTATTCTCCGTAAGGGTACCGGATGTGTGAAATTCGACCATCCCGACGTAGGCGACCGCCTGCCGCTGTGGGTTGCCGATATGGATTTCGCAACTCCTCCATTTGTGCTGGATGCCCTCAAGGAACGAATCGCGCACCCTGTAATGGGCTACCCTATGGTTCCGTCCGACTATTATTCCACAATTTCGAGATGGGTGAAGGACCTGCACGGGTGGGAGGTGTCCCCGGAGTATATAAGGTATATCCCCGGAATAGTGAAAGGCATTGGAATGGTGTTGGGATGCTTCTTCCGCGACCCCGCCAGGGAACATCAGAAGGTTAAGGTCATAATTCAGCCGCCGGTGTATCATCCGTTCCGCCTTCTGCCCCAGAAGAGCGGCTTTGAAGTTGTATTCAACCCTCTTCTGCCCATAGAAAAGGACGGGAAACTCGCGGGGTACAGGATGGACCTCGAAGGACTGGAGAAACTTATCGACGAGGACACGAAGGTGCTCATACTGTCGAATCCACATAACCCTGCCGGTATCTGCTGGCCGAAGGAGGAGCTGCAGAAACTCGCCCGTCTGTGCGCACAGAAAGGGGTGCTTGTGATATCGGACGAAATTCACGCCGAAATGGCCCTCAAAGGCTACCGGCACTTCCCGTTTGCCAGCGTATGCGACGAGGCCGCGGCCTGCTCCATCAGCTTTATGGCTCCTTCCAAGACCTTCAACATTGCCGGAATCGTAAGTTCCTACGCTATAGTGCTTAACCCCGAGCTCAGGGAGAAATTCTTTGCATATCTGGATTCCAATGAGTTCGACAATCCGTCCATATTCTCAACCGCCGCTACAATTGCGGCCTATACCAATGGAGGGGAGTGGAGGAAGCAAATGCTGGAATATGTAGAGAGCAACGTAGATTTTATAGAAGATTATATAGGGACCAGAATTCCCGGGATAAGCATCCTGAGGCCGCAGGCCTCCTTCCTCGTTTGGCTGGACCTCCGTTCCCTGGGACTCGGGCACGACGCTCTGGTTGAACTGGTGCAGGACAAGGCCGGGCTTTTCCTGAACGACGGTGCAATGTTCGGAGAGCAGGGAAGCGGGTTCTTCCGCCTGAATGTGGGTTGCCCCCGCTCTGTCCTCCAGGAGGCTATGGAAAAGCTCGAAAAAGCGATTGAAACTTTGTAAACCCAACGAATATAAATATGGATAACGAAAAGAAGATTAACCTTGAACTTAAGCCCGAAGTCGCCAGGGGAGAGTACTCTAATCTGGCAATAATCAGCCACTCCCACAGCGAGTTCATAATAGATTTTGCAACTATGCTTCCCGGTCTGGAGAAGCCTCAGATTCACAATAGGATACTTATGACGCCCGAGCACGCCAGAAGGTTGCTCAATGCACTTGCCGAGAATATCAGCAAGTACGAGGCCAACTTTGGCAAAATAGGTATGGGAGAGGCCCCCAAGGGGACTTTCAATCTCGCCGACCTGCAAGGAAACGCTAAGTCCTGACCTATGTCGAAGTGGAAGGACATAAAGGTCCTGGCCCTCGACATAGACGGGGTTATGACCAGAGGCGAACTCCTGGCCCTGCCGGACGGCACACTGCTGAGAATATACAATGCCAAGGATACTTTCGCGCTGCGGATGGCGGCAATGAAGGGAGTGAGGGTTGTGCTTATAACCGGAGCCAGGGGAGAAGCGGTCGTGCGCCGGTTTTCGGGCCTCGGAGTTAAGGAAGAGGATATGTTCCTGAACAGCAGGGACAAGGCGGCCGACTTCAGGAAGTTCTGCAAAGCCAACTATATCGACCCCTCCCAGGTCGCCTACATAGGTGATGACCTGCCGGACATTCCGTTGCTCAAGCTGGTAGGAAAGAGCATTGCGCCCGCCGACGCCGTGCCCGAGGTGCAGGAGTCTGTAGAATACCTGACCGATGCCAACGGCGGTGAAGGCTGTGTCCGCTGGGTTGTGGAGAAGATTCTCAAAGCCAAAGGACTATGGTCTTTTGACGGGCATAAATACGAAGAAGCGTTCGGGGTGTGCGACAGCAGTCCCGACAGTGCTGCCAACGGATGAAAAAGATTATACTTGCAAGCGGCTCGCCCCGCCGGAAAGAATTGATGGGCGGGCTGGACATCCCTTTTACAATAGATACCGGGAACAGTTTCGAGGAGTCTCCCATAGAGTTCTCGGATCCTGCCGAGGTGCCTCTGGCAATGGCTCGGGGGAAATCCCGCGGTTTTCACCGTCCCCTTCAGGACGATGAGCTTCTGATTACCGCCGACACCGTAGTGGTGCTCCGCTCCAGCGACGGGGCTTCTGTCATAGGCAAGCCACACAACCGGGAGGAAGCCGTGCAGATGCTTCGCAAGCTCTCGGGAAATGTTCACGAGGTAATTACCGCAGTGGTGCTCAGGGACAAGGAGAGGGAGGAAAGCTTTACCGACAGTACCCTGGTATATTTTGCCGAACTTTCCTCATCCGAGATAGAGTATTATATAGACAAATACCGCCCCTACGACAAAGCCGGCTCATACGGAGTGCAGGAATGGATAGGATACGTGGGAATCGAACGCATAGAGGGCTCATTCTACAATGTGATGGGTTTCCCCGTGCACAGAGTTTATAAGGAAATTGTTAAATTCGCAGACTAAAGATTTGAATATGGAACTAAACGCAAAATACAATCCCTCCGAGGTGGAGGACAAGTGGTACTCCTATTGGCTGGAGCACAAGTGCTTTCATTCCGAACCCGACGAACGCGGGGCATACACGGTAGTGATACCTCCTCCCAATGTGACGGGAATCCTGCATATGGGCCACGTCCTCAACAATACAATCCAGGACGTGCTGGTGCGTCACGCCAGAATGAAAGGACTCAATGCCTGCTGGGTGCCCGGCACCGACCACGCCTCCATTGCAACCGAAGCGAAGGTTGTGGCCAGGCTCGCTTCCAAAGGCATTAGAAAACGTGACCTTACCCGCGAGCAGTTCCTCAAATATGCGTGGGAATGGAAGGAAGAGCACGGAGGAATAATCCTCGAGCAGCTCAAAAAGCTGGGCTCGTCCTGCGACTGGGACCGCACCGCTTTCACAATGGATGAAAAACGCAGCGAATCGGTTACCAAAGTGTTCGTGGACCTTTACAATAAAGGACTTATATACAGAGGACTGCGTATGGTCAACTGGGATCCCAAAGCCCAGACGGTACTCTCTACCGAAGAGGTGGTTTACCGTGACGAAAAGTCCAAGCTGTACTATTTGCGCTACTACGTGGCCGACTCGGAGGAGAACCCCGTGAAACCTACGGGAGAGGAAGGGGAAGTCCTTCACGCTGACGCACAGGGCCGCTTCTATGCAGTTGTGGCCACCACCCGTCCCGAGACCATTATGGGCGACACCGCTATGTGCATCAATCCCAAAGACCCCAAGAACCAGTGGCTCAGGGGGCACAAGGTGATTGTACCTCTGGTGGGAAGAGTCATTCCCGTCATCGAGGACCGGTACGTAGATATAGAGTTCGGTACCGGATGCCTTAAGGTTACTCCGGCACACGATGTCAACGACTATGCCCTGGGCAAGACCCATAATCTGGAGACTATCGACATTTTCAATCCCGACGGTACCCTCTCCGAGGCTGCCGGGCTGTATGTGGGAATGGACAGGATGGAAGTGCGCAAACAGATTGCCTCAGATCTTGAAGCTGCCGCTCTGCTCGAGAAAACCGAGGATTACGACAACAAGGTAGGCTATTCTGAACGCAACCAGGATACTGCGGTCGAGCCGCGTCTCTGCCGTCAGTGGTTCCTGCGGATGCAGCATTTTGCCGACATCGCCCTGCCTCCGGTACTGGAAGGAAAGATTAAGTTCCATCCGACCAAATACGTCACTACATACCGCAACTGGCTGGAGAATATTCAGGATTGGTGCATAAGCCGCCAATTGTGGTGGGGACACAGGATTCCCGCCTGGTTCCTGCCCACCGCCGAAGGGGAGGAGGAGAAGTTCGTGGTTGCCCTGGACGCCGCTGAAGCGCTTGAAAAGGCCCGAAAAATCGAAGGTTACGAGAATATAGACGCCGGGTCGCTCACCCGTGACGAGGACGCCCTCGACACCTGGTTCAGCAGCTGGCTCTGGCCCATCAGCCTTTTCGACGGAATAAACAACCCCGGCAATAAGGAAATCTCGTACTACTATCCTACCAACGACCTGGTTACCGGCCCGGACATCATTTTCTTCTGGGTAGCCCGTATGATTATGGCTGGCGAGGAATATATGGGAGACGTGCCTTTCCGCAATGTATATTTCACAGGTATCGTAAGGGACAAGTTGGGCAGGAAAATGAGCAAACAGCTGGGTAATTCCCCCGATCCCCTGGCCCTTATCGAAAAGTACGGGGCCGACGCCGTGAGAATGGGAATGCTGCTGTGCTCATCGGCCGGCAACGACGTGCTCTATGACGATTCTCAGGTAGAGCAGGGAAGGAACTTCTGCGGTAAGATATGGAATTCCTGGAGGCTTGTAAGCGGATGGAACGTAGATGAGAACGCCCAGCCGGGAGAGGCTGCCGTACAGGCCGTAAAATGGTTCGACAACCTGCTTTCGAAGACCATCGACACGGTAGAGGAACATTATTCGAAATTCCGCATCAGCGATGCGCTGATGGCAGTTTACAAACTCTTCTGGGACGACTATTGCAGCTGGTACCTGGAACTTGTGAAACCGTCTTACGGACAGCCTGTCGACGGTGTAACCTACAAGGCTACGGTTGACTTCTTCGAGAAGCTGCTCAAACTCATACATCCGGTTATGCCGTTCATAACCGAGGAAATCTGGCAGAGCATACGCCAGAGGGAGGAGGGCGCCTCAATTATGTTTGAACTTCTGCCAAAGGCCGGGCAATGGGATGAGTCATACCTCAAAGCCTTCAGCCTGGCAAGGGAGGTTGTAATTGGAGTGCGCGGCATCCGTGCCCAGAAGCAGATTTCTCCCAAGCAGAGCCTCAGCCTTTTCCTTGACGGCGAATTCGACGCTCAGCTTTATCCGGTAGTTTCAAAGCTTGCGAATATCTCCAGTGCGCAGAAAGGCAATGCCGACGGAGCTTCGGCATCGTTCATTGTAGATACACTCAAATGCAGCATTCCTCTCGAAGGTTTTATAGACACTGCCGAGGAGAAGGCCAAACTGCAGGCCGAGCTGGAACACCAGCGCAAGTTCCTTGCAGGAGTGAGGGCAAAGCTGTCGAATGCCAATTTCACCGCTCACGCCCCGCAGGCGGTAGTGGACCTGGAACGCAAGAAAGAAGCCGATGCCCTTTCCCGCATAGAGGCGGTGGAAAGCGCACTCAAAGCATTGTAATAACAACTTATAACCTAATATAGAAATGTTGAGCTATCCTTTATTCATTGGAACCTGGGAACTGATTATCATTGTCTTTATCATTGTCCTTATATTCGGGGGAAAGAAAATTCCCGAACTGATGAAGGGCGTGGGCAAGGGCGTCAAGAGTTTCAAGCAGGGCTTGAACGAAATCGATGAGCAGGTAAACCAGGCCGACACTACAGGCAAAGACACCAAGAACCGGGAAGAGAACAAACAGTAGGGGAATGGCGTCCGAAAAATCCGGAGCTGGGAAGGAAATGTCCTTCTGGGATCATCTGGAAGAGCTGAGAGGAACAATAATCCGCTCGGCTCTTGCGGTTGTGATTATGTCGGTGGCAGGATTGGCCTTCAAGGATTTCCTGTTTGACGGCATAATTCTGCGGCCGACCCGTCCCGACTTCATAGTTTATCGTCTGCTGGGTTGGAAATTTTCGATGGATCTCATCAACGTGGACATTTCGGCCCAGTTTTTCGTGCATCTGAAAGCGGCTTTGGGAACAGGCCTGGTAGCCGCCTTTCCGTTCATCGTTTGGGAAATATGGAAGTTCGTAAGCCCCGCTCTCTACGACCGGGAGGTGAAGCCCGTAAGGGGCGCTTTCCTGCTGTCATCGGTCCTTTTCTACTGCGGTGTGCTGGTGGGGTATTTCTTCGTTCTTCCGGTATGCCTTCAGTTCTTTATGAACTATTCGGTGAGCGATGCGGTGCAGAACAGTATCACCCTGAATTCATATATGTCGATGTTTATCTCTATGGTCCTGCTCATAGGGATAGTGTTCGAGTTTCCCACAGTCATAGCCGTGCTCTCCCGACTGGGAGCGGTAAACCGTGCACTGCTGAGGAAGGGACGCAAGTACGCCTTTGTGATAATCCTTATACTTTCGGCAATCATAACCCCTTCGGACCCGTTCTCGATGCTGGTACTGGCGTTCCCGCTGTACCTGTTGTATGAGTTCAGCATTCTGCTGTGCGCTCCCGAGGAAAAGGATGATGAGGAAGAACCGCCAACCGTACAGGAGAATTAGTTATGCTTTCAATTGAGGATATTACCGTAGCCTACGGTGGTTTTGTGCTGCTGGACAAAATAAATTTCCACGTAAGTGACGATGACCGCATTGGTCTGGTGGGGAAGAACGGAGCCGGAAAGTCCACTATCCTGAAAATGATAGCGGGATTGCAGAATCCGACTTCGGGACGTGTGGACCGTCCGCGTGAGCTCAGCATAGGCTACCTTCCGCAGATAATGGAGCACCATCGCGGCCGCAGCGTGCTGGAGGAGGCAATGACGGCGTTCGAGAGCACCGCCGCTATGGAACAGGAACTGGAGGCCGTTTCTGCCAGCCTTGCGCAGCGCACCGATTACGACTCCGACGAATACCTTGCCCTCATAGAGAGAATCAACCACCTTACCGACAGCATTCAGGTGTCGCATAGCGAACCGCCTGAAATACAAGCCCGTAAAACACTTCTGGGCCTGGGCTTTCTGGACAGTGAACTGGACCGTCGGACCGAGACTTTCTCGCAGGGCTGGAATATGCGCATAGAGCTGGCCAAAATACTGCTGCGCAAGCCCGAAGTGCTGCTTCTGGACGAACCTACCAACCATCTGGACATAGAGAGCATAGAATGGCTCGAAGACTACATTAAAAGCAATAAGTCCTCGCTTTTGCTGGTAAGCCACGACCGGAAATTCCTGGATGCCGTGACCAACCGCACAGTAGAGGTGATGCTGGGGCATATCTACGATTATAAAGTGCCGTACAGCAAGTATCTGGAGCTGCGAAAAGAGCGCATCCAGCAGCAGACTGCCGCCTACGAAAACCAGCAGAGAATGATTCAGAAGACCGAGGCGTTCATACAGGCCTTCCGATACAAGCCCACGAAATCGAATCAGGTTCAGTCCCGTGTCAAGGCCCTTGAAAAGCTGGAAAGGATTCAGGTGGACGAGAGCGATAACCAGAGTCTGTTGGTCAAATTTCCGCCGGCTCCCAAGAGCGGAGACGTGGTGTACAAGGCCCAGGACCTTACTGTAGGGTATCCGCAGAAAGTGGTTTTCAGGGATGCCTGCATAGAACTCAGGAGAGGGGAGAAGGTGGCTCTGGTAGGCCGTAACGGCGAAGGCAAGACCACCCTTATGAGGGTGATTGCCGGGGAGTTGGAACCTATGGCAGGGGAGTCCCGTCTGGGACATAACGTAAAGATTGGATATTTTGCTCAGAATCAAGAAGATATACTCGACAAATCCGAGACCGTATTCAGCACTTTGGACCGCATAGCGGTAGGGGATATACGCACTCGGCTGAGGGATATCCTGGCACAGTTCCTTTTCCGCGGCGAAGACATAGACAAGCGGGTGGGAGTGCTTTCCGGGGGAGAGCGTGCCCGTTTGGGAATGGCCAAGCTAATGTTGCAGAACTATAATCTGCTGGCTCTGGACGAACCCACGAACCATATGGACATTAAGAGTAAGGATATCCTTAAACAGGCTCTCAAAGCCTATGACGGCACTTTGCTCATTGTGAGCCACGACAGGGATTTTCTGGACGGGCTGGTTGACAAAGTGTATGAATTCCGCAACGCACGGGTCAAGGAGCACCTTGGCTCGGTGAGCGATTTCCTTGCCCGCCGCAAGATTGAAAACCTGCAGGAACTTGAACGCAAGTTCGACAGCCGTCGGAACGGCAGTTCAGACGAGGCTTGTCCAGCTGTAAGTAATGGCAAGCGAGGAATTGATTTGCGCCAGCAAATTGTAGTTGACGAGTCTGCCGTACTTACAGCTGAACAGAGCAGACAGACTCAAAAACAATCCTGGGCAGAGCAAAAGGAACAAAGGAAGCAGGAAAGGAAAGTCAAAAACCGCATAGCATATTTGGAGAGCGAGATAGAGAAGGCAGAAAAGCGTCAGAAAGAAATAGAAGCCGTTCTGAGCGCACCCAAGGACACCGACGACATAATGGAACTGACCCGGGAATACCTCGAATGCAAGCGGAGCCTTGACGCCTTCACCGAAGAATGGATAACCCTTTGTGAAAACTGACCCGGCGTCGGTCAGCGGATATCTTCCAGAACAAATTTATACAGTTCCTTAAGGGCACAGTCGGCGAAATGGCGGATATTCCGCGCCCTGTCGCCTTTGAAAACCTTACACACCGCACGGCTGGAACGGGGCCCGGAAACCCCAATCCACACAGTGCCCTCGGCATTGCGTTCATCTCCGCCGGGACCGGCCAGACCGGTTGTTGACACGGCGTAATCGCTGCCTGTAAGGCGGCGGACTCCATCGGCCATTTGAATGGCCACCTGAGAACTTACGACCCCGTTTATGCGGATAGCATCGGGATCGACCCCCAGGACTGTTTCCTTAACGCTGACAGCGTAGGAAGTTACAGAGCCGAGGTAGTACCCCGATGCTCCGCTCACCCCTGTAAGAAGGTGAGAAATCTGTCCTCCGGTGCAGGATTCGGCGGCGCTGAGGCTTAACCCCCGGCTGCAGAAAAGCTCCTTAATCTTATTCTGAATAGATGGTGTCATTGTATTCAAGGTATGCCAACTGGCGTTTGAGTCGGGTAATATAGAACGGGCCCCGGCGCTGGAGCTCATTTTCAAGGCATACGAGGGTCGCTCCGCTCTGAAGCATATCAGATACTGCAGAACCCTTCTTAAGGGCTCCGTAGCCCATAATAGGCAGCCTTCCGCCGGTATGTTCATAAACGTGCTTTACCATCTTCTGGGTACAGCACATAAGAGCATCGACATTGTTCATACGGCAGAAGTCGGTGAGGCTGTCGAGCTCGTCGTCCATAAGATGCTTTCCAAGCCTTATGATTACAGGTTTATACTCCTCGTAGGTGAACCTGATGTCCAGGATTACGTTAATGATATCCCTTATTAGGTCCGGTTCCAACATAGGGTTGGACAGGTCTATTACGAACAGAGGGGCAAAGTCGTAGGAAAGGGAGAAACAGTCGGAATAATCCTTGATGTACTGCTCGTCTTCTATCGATTTCGGCCTGTGGGTGACAGATATGAAAGGGATACACTCGCTCCGGCAGTCATAGAAATTGCGTATAGAGGAGATGGCATTGTCGGCTGTCAACGGTCCAATAACGTCGAAGCCGGCTCCAATATGCCCGAAAAGGTCGAAATAACGGCCTTCCGGGTCTATTCCTCCGCCCACGCCAAGGGGAGAGGTGAACTTGAATCCCAGAAATTCACGATGCAACGCGCCGAAATCTTCATTGAAAATGAGGTCGGCTATGGTCTTCCCTCCGGGAACCGAGTTCAGGAAGCGTATAATCCACGATGATTTTTTCACAATCCAAATATAAGCAAAAAAGGGATTATTTCAATTCTTCAAACGTATTGTCATCGTAGAATACAATAATCCTTGAAATACTTCTTTGTTTGTGTATTGGAGATAAAGATGGCTTCACCTCAAGTTCTGCTTTAGGTTTAGGAAGTTCATTTTCCGGTATTTCCCGCTCGAAAAGGCCGAAATCGGGAGCCTGGGCAGGGGAGTTGTCGGGTTCCGGTTCATTGAAGAGGGTCATATCTTCCTGTCTGGCTTTCTGCTGCGCGGAAGGGGATGCAGAGTCTTTATACATACGTCCTTTCCCTGTTATTAGCCATTCTATATTAAGGGTAGGGAAGTGACGGGACATATTCAGGATGAAATCAAAGCCAGGTTTGTTCCTTCCATTGAGAATATGGGAGATGCTGGCTCGCGCAACACCTATGGAGTCTGCAAACTGGGACTGACTAAGGTTTTCGGCCGAAAGAAACTGTTGAAGACGTGCGTGCATATTGTAACAGATTGAGTTACAAAAGTAGCATCCAAAATTCAATTATCCAAAATTATGTAACGGTTAACATTTGTAACACATCTGTTCGAAATGTATTCATATATAGAAGCATTGATTTAGATAAAATCTATAACTATTTGATAATAAATTAAGAATTTAATAAAGAATTAAAATTACAGTGTTTCTTTCGGGACCATACAGGCCGTTTTACTTTGCCAAACTAAAGCAAGGATTCGTGTTATGTGAATTAAATAACTGATATTAAATATAATAGCAAAAACCGAATTTACATATAAATTTTGCTTATGTTACATTGTTTTACATTTACAAAATGAATAGGGAATTTTAATGTCGGTTTACATAAACAAACATTGAGTTTACAAATGTTTTATTTAAATTTGTCAAAAATAACGTGATGGTACCTTCGATTAAAATAGAAGATTACAACTATAACCTGCCCGACGAGCGCATTGCAAAATACCCGCTTGCCCAAAGGGACTCTTCAAAATTGCTTTATTATTCTCCCGACAGGGACATTTCCTGCCACGGCTTTACTGAATTGCCTTCATATATTGATGAGAATTCTCTGATGTTCTTCAATGATACCAAGGTAGTGCCTGCGAGATTGTTCTTTAGAAGGGCCTCCGGGGCACATATAGAGGTATTTTGCCTGGAACCGTCGGAACCGTCCGACTATAATGTATGCTTTGCATCCACCAGTACCTGTGTATGGAAGTGCGTTGTTGGAAACGTTAAAAGGTGGAAGGGTGACGTGCTTTCGTGCTATGATCCCGATGGAAGGCTGTCCGATATTGCACTGAAAGCTTCGCTTGTAGAGCGTATGGGACAGACAAGCCTTGTTCGCTTTGATTGGAATGGGGGTTTGCCTTTCTCTCAAGTGCTTGAAATGTGTGGCAATGTGCCCATTCCGCCATACCTTAACAGAGAAACTGAACCTATTGATTATGAGCGGTATCAGACCCTTTATGCAAAGGAGCGCGGGTCGGTTGCGGCCCCTACGGCCGGGTTGCATTTCTCGCAGAGAGTACTTGCAGAACTGGAAAATAAGGGGGTGGATTGCCGGCGGGTCTGCCTGCACGTCGGCGCCGGAACATTCCTTCCGGTAAAGGATTCCGACGTGGCGAGGCATCCTATGCACCGTGAACCTTTTATAATTAAAACGGCGGAATTGGAAGCGCTTGCAAGAGGGGACAGGCCGGTGGTAGCCGTGGGTACAACTTCGGTCAGAACTCTGGAATCACTCTACTATGCCGGCGTCTCTATCATTGAAACGGGGAATGTTTGCGACGTGGAGCAATGGTCCCCATATATAAGGGAATACGGTTATTCAACTAAAGAATCACTTGAGGCTATTGTCGCTTATTTGAAGCAACGTGGCCTGGATGCTCTGGAACTTGGGACAAGGATTATTATAGTGCCCGGTTTCAAGTTCAGGATAGTAGATAAGCTGGTCACGAATTTTCATCAGCCCCAAAGTACTCTCATCCTGCTTGTCTCGGCCTTTGTTGGAGGAGACTGGCGTCGCATTTATGATTTCGCCCTTGAAAACGACTTTAGATTTTTAAGTTACGGCGACAGTTCATTATTGTGCAAACATTTATAAAAATTCGCTATTTTTGTGCCGTTTGAACAGCGCAGAACCTATGAATATTTCTGAATTTGAAAGTATCACTCCATATACCGACTCTGAGGCTGTGGAGGCTCTTGCCCGGGTAGCGCGTCACCCTGCAACCCCGGTAATATCAAAATATCTGTTTCCCGATTATCCGGCCGGTACTCTGCGCGGTATGCTGATGAGTGTGGACAGTATCGACGAATTCCAGGACGTGGTAATGTCGAAGGTTGTGAGGGCTATACTCTTAAAGACCTCCAAAGGTCTTGTATATCAGGGCCTTGAGAACCTGAAAGGAATGAACGGGAAGAAATTTGTCCTGTTTTCCAACCACCGGGACATAATTCTGGATCCTGCCATTATCCAGATGGTACTCAACGATTCAAAAATTCCTTTTACCGATATCTGCGTAGGCAGCAATCTGCTGAGCGGCCAGCTGGTAGAGGACCTGCTGCGCTCGAACCGTATGATAAAGGTTATCCGCGGTATCTCCGCGAGGGAATTGTATCTGAGTTCACAACTGCTGTCCCGCTATATAAGGGAATCGGTTACAAGCGGGCGTTCCTCTATCTGGATAGCTCAGAAGGAAGGCCGTTCGAAAAACGGGATGGACCTGACCGAGCAGGGATTGCTGAAGATGTTTGACCTGAGCGGAAAAAGTGATTTCTGCACGAATTTCGAAGAACTGAACATAATTCCCGTGTGTATATCGTACGAACTGGAATCCTGTGATATGCGTAAGGCCAAAGAGTTGTATATCAAGAAGAAAGAGGGGAAATACACCAAGAAGAAAAACGAAGACCTGCACAGTATCCTCACCGGAATAAGGCAACTCAAGGGCCATATCAACCTGACCTTCTGCAAACCTTTACAGGCCGACGAGATAGCTTCTGCGGCTGAGATGAAGGGCAACGAGCGTTACCAGGCTCTGATGAATGTCCTGGACCGCAGAATCGTAGATGCATACAAACTGTGGCCGAACAACTTCATCGCGTATGACATACTTGACGGCGGCGGAAAATATTCGGAATTCTATACGGCCGACCAGCGCCGCGAATTCATCGCATACGCAGACCACAAACTGTCCAAGGTTCCTGCGTTGCAATTCAACAGAGACGAATTGCGGAACGTTTTCTACAGCATCTACGCAAATCCCATAGTACACAAGGAACAGCTTGGACTCCCGGTAAATTTATAGCGGAAACCTGGATTCCGAGGCCCTTTCTCCCCTTTTTGTCTATTGTTACACAATTTATATTATGTTAACTTCGTACAAACGCGAATCATTCGCGTCTGTACGAAGTCTGATTAGTAAGTACAGTGTGGCCGTCCCGGCTGTCTGCCACTATGGCTGAATCGCGGTGAATTTTGCCTTCGAGAATTTCGCGGGCCAGCTGGTTTATCAATTCCCGCTGTATTAGCCTTTTTACGGGCCTTGCGCCGTATTCGGGGTCAAATCCGTTCTGTACCATATCTTCTTCGAATGCGGCCGTGTATGACAGCGAAATGTTGTCCTGCGCGAGTTTTTCTATGAGGAGTTTCATCTGAATCCTCACAATCTGCCTGATTTCTTCCTTGCCCAGGGCGTCGAATACGGTAATTTCGTCGATTCTGTTCAGGAATTCGGGTCTCATACGCAGCCGCAGTTCCTCTTCCTTAAGGTTTGAGGTCATTATGAGGATGGTGTTCTTGAAATCTACCGTGCGCCCCTTGTTGTCGGTCAGACGGCCATCGTCGAGCACCTGCAGCAGTATATTGAATACGTCGGGATGCGCTTTCTCTATTTCGTCGAGGAGTATCACAGAATATGGTTTGTTTCGCACGGCTTCGGTGAGCTGTCCGCCTTCGTCGTAGCCTACGTATCCCGGAGGCGCTCCTACAAGCCGGCTCACGGTGTGGCTTTCCTGGTATTCGCTCATATCGATACGCGTTATCATTGCTTCGTCGTTGAACAGGAATTCGGCGAGGGCCTTTGCCAGTTCGGTCTTTCCAACTCCGGTGCTGCCCAGGAAGAGGAATGAGCCTATGGGCCGATGCTCGTTGCTCAGGCCTGCGCGGGAGCGGCGTACGGCATTGGATACGGCGCCGATGGCCCTCTCTTGCCCTACTACCCTACTGTGCAGGGCTTCTTCCATCCGCAGCAGCTTGTCCTTCTCCCCTTCCAGCATACGGCCTACCGGAATACCGGTCCAGCGGGCTACGACCTGAGCTATGTCTTCGGGCGTAACTGCTTCTGTTATAATGGGATGCTCGATAGCTGCCCATTTTTCTCCAAGGGTTTGAAGCCGGTTCTGGAGCTCTGCCATCCGGCCATAGCGCAGTTCGGCCACTTTGCCGTAGTCGCCGTTGCGCTCGGCTGCCGCCGCTTCGGTCTTGAGTCTTTCAATGTCGGAGCGGGTCTGCTGCAGCTGGGCCAGGATGTTCCTCTCTGCCTCCCATTTTGCTGTAAGTGCCTGAAGCTCATTCTTATAGCTGGCGAGATTCTGCTCTATCCTTTCTTTTTTGAGACCGGTGCCTTCGCGCTTGATGGCCTCGTGCTCTATTTCGAGCTGGCGAATCTTGCAGTTCAGGTCATCGATGGGCTCGGGTACGCTGTTCATTTCGAGCCGGAGCCTGGAAGCGGCTTCGTCTATGAGGTCGATGGCTTTGTCGGGCAGGAAACGGTTGTTTATGTAGCGGTGCGAGAGGTTTACCGCAGCTATGAGGGCGTCGTCCTCGATGCTTACGCGGTGATGGTTCTCGTAGCGTTCCTTGAGGCCGCGCAGAATGGCGATGCTCTCGGCCGGGGTGGGTTCGTCCACCATTACCTTCTGGAAGCGTCTTTCCAGCGCTTTGTCCTGCTCGAAATATTTCTGGAATTCTTCGAGTGTGGTGGAGCCGATTGTGCGCAGTTCTCCCCTTGCCAGGGCCGGCTTAAGGATATTGGAGGCATCCATTGCTCCGCTGCTGCGTCCGGCGCCCACAAGCGTGTGTATTTCGTCTATGAAGAGGATGACTTCGCCGTCGCTGTCAACAACTTCTTTCACTACGCCCTTCAGGCGTTCTTCGAATTCGCCCTGGTACTTGGCACCTGCTATGAGGACGCCCATATCCAGGCTGTAAACGGTCTTGCTTTTGAGGTTTTCGGGGACCTGCCCGTCAACGATTCGCTGGGCTATCCCTTCAGAGATGGCAGTCTTGCCTACTCCGGGCTCCCCTACCAGTATGGGGTTGTTCTTTGTCCTGCGGGACAGAATCTGCAGGACTCTTCTGATTTCTTCATCACGGCCTATGACCGGATCGAGTTTTCCTTTTGACGCCGCCTCATTGAGGTTGATGGCGTACTTGTTTAAGCATTTGTTTTCCATAATTGCCTGAGGTATTCCCAAATTGCGTTCCTGTGACAATTTGTCAGGAAGCCGGATTCCACCCGAAACACAGGGCCACCTCCACGGCATCCACGAATCCGATTACACCGGATTCCGGCTTGGAACTACGGTTGACCATTGTTTGAGAAACGCCCCGAATCTTATTCATCGTTCAATATGCTGCCAAGGATTGTTTTACGGTAGTGAATGAGCGGTCGGCCATATTGGACCAGAATCCATCGTAGCGTTCCCTCTGCTCTCCCTGTGTATGGTTGTCGCTGATTATCTTGACCGCCAGGAACGGAATGTTGTGCAGGAATGCTACCTGAGCCACTGCTGTCCCTTCCATATCTATCGCAAGGGCATCAGGAAACCAGCCTTTCTGCGGCTGCGGCTGCATTGACTTTGCCTATGCCCGAAAGAATGCAATGGGTGTCACCTGCCGGGAATTCCTTGACCAGAAGGTCGTACTCCTTCTTCATCGCGCAGGCTATTCCTATCTTCTTCATTTATGGCAAAGATAACAACTACGATCACCAGCAAAACCCTGTGTTTTCTATCCAGTCACATCATCTGCGCTTCGCCCGTCGGGACTTTGTAGCCAGACTCGTCAACTACAATTTGCTGCCGCAAATCAATTCCTCGCTAGGCTGCAAAGTCCCGTCCACAACAGAGGGCCCTGGAAGGGCTTCGGTAAGGGGGTGTTGTGTACGACCCCCTCAAAATGCCCTGCCGGTACACGGGCACCACCATTCCACGCAACTCAGAGCGTGCCAACCGTGGACGGGATTTAATTGTTCGCGCACGTTCGCCAAAGTGGATGTTGACAGAA
>JAKSKE010000007.1 GCA_024401895.1 Bacteroidales bacterium | reverse complement strand
ATTGTAGTTGACGAGTCTGCCTGCAAGGCTCCAACGGGCGCGCCTCGGGCAAGGGCGCAGCTCTAAAATCCATTAATATTTGTCATACTTGGAATACATTTATTAATTTTGCGCTTATGAAGAAGGAACTTTTGGGAATGACCCTCTCTGAGCTGCAGAAGGTGGCCGTGGAATGCGGCCAGAAGCCTTTCGTGGGGGCTCAGATAGCACAGTGGCTGTATAATAAAAGGGTTGCTTCGTGGGATGGGATGCGCAATGTGTCATCGGCCGCGAAGCTGGCCATAGGCGAAAAATACGAACTCGGAACCGGCGCCCCCATCGGCATTGCCGAATCTTCCGACGGAACCCGCAAGTACCTGTTCGCCCCCGGAGTGGAGGCCGTTATGATTCCGGACGATGACCGCAAGACCCTATGCGTCAGTTCTCAGGTGGGATGCAAGATGTCCTGCAAGTTCTGTATGACCGGAAGGCAGGGATGGCACGGGAACCTGTCGGCCGCCGGAATCCTGAACCAGTTCCTGAGCATCGGCGAATCCCGCGAACTCACCAATGCAGTGTTTATGGGTATGGGCGAGCCTCTGGACAATTATGGCGAAGTCTCCCGTGCGCTGGAGGTCCTGACCGCCGACTGGGGTTTCGGATGGAGCCCCAAGAGAGTGACTGTCAGTACTATAGGCGTGTTGCCCGAACTCCGCCGATACCTCGACGGGCAGAAGTGTCATCTGGCCGTAAGCCTGCACAATCCCATAGGAAAGGAAAGGGCGGAACTGATGCCGGTAGAGAAGGCCTGGCCCATTGAAGAAGTGGTGAACCTGGTGAAACGCTACGATTTTACCGGCCAGCGCCGGGTGAGCTTCGAATATACTATGTTCGCCGGCTGGAATGACGACAAGGCTCACGCCGATGCCCTCTCGCGCCTGCTGCGCGGGCTGGAATGCCGGGTTAACCTGATCCGCTTCCACAAAATCCCGGATTTCCCCTACGAAACCTCGGCTCCGGCAGTTATGGAAGCTTTCCGGGACCGTTTGAATGCGAACGGAATCACCTGCACAATACGGGCCTCGAGAGGGGAGGATATACTTGCAGCCTGCGGAATGCTGGCGGGTAAATGCCGCGGTAACAATGAATGACTCCCAGAAAAAGGTCCTGAATGCCCTGGAGGCATTGTGCGCTCGCAGGGAGTACTGCAGCTCGGACATTCTTAAAAAGGCCGTGGACAGGCTCGACGGAGACACCGAAGCCGCCCTGCAGCTGGTCGGTTCCCTCAAGGCCGAAGGCTATGTCGATGACCTGCGGTATGCGTCGGCCTTTGCCCGTGAAAAGTCTTCGATTACCGGTTGGGGAGAAATAAAAATCCGCTTCGCGTTAAGAGCAAAGCGGATAGATGAATCTATAATTGAACAAGCGTTGAGCGAGGTTGACTGCCATAAATCGGCAGATAAGCTGGAGCGCCTGCTCGCCGTTAAGTGGCGCAGCCTCGGGGGCGCTGACGATGCCAAGCTCAAACTCATCAGGTTCGCCCTTTCCCGAGGTTACACTTACGACGAAGTGCGTCCCGCAGTGGAAAAGGTGACGAGCGGGAATCAGGCTATCTGAGGCCGGCCGTTGTGGCTGGGTTTCTCTGGTTTTTCAGGCTCGACCATTCTGTTTTCCTGCAGTCTGTCCCAGCTGAGTCGGTTTCTGAAAATGTCAACGGCTTCGAAGATTGCGGCCCGCATTGAACGGGGGTCAGCTTCGTCGCGGCCAGCCATTTCGTATGCCGTACCGTGGTCGGGGGAAGTGCGGACAATGGGCAGACCTGCCGTATAGTTGACACCGTCCTCGAAACTCAAAGCCTTGAAGGGGGCAAGTCCCTGGTCGTGATACATAGCCAGAGTGGCGTCGAACTTTTCGTAGTTGGACAGACCAAAGTATCCGTCCGGAGAATAAGGACCGAATGCCAGGATACCCTCTTCGGCGGCTTTCTTTATTGCCGGGATTATAATGTTCTGTTCTTCGTCTCCCAGGAGTCCGCCGTCGCCGCTGTGGGGGTTGAGGCTCAGTACGCCTATTCTGGGGTTGTCAATCTTGAAGTCCCTGCGCAGCGATTCTTTCATAAGGCGGAGTTTTTTCAGAATCTTTTCTTCTGAAATGGCCGAGGGAACTTCCTTGAGTGCGATGTGCCCGGTGACCACTCCCAGCTTGAGGCGGCTGCTCACCATAATCATTTCCACTTCCGGGGCATCGAACTGCTTCTGGAGATATTCGGTGTGGCCGGGGAAGCCGAAGCCGTTGAGCGACATAAGCTTCTTATTTATAGGACCGGTCACAAGAACGTCGGCCTTCCTGTCCTTTACGTCACGCACGGCCCTCTCCAAAGAGATTACGGCCGCTTTAGCCGATTCGGGGGTGGCGTCTCCCGGTTCGGCGAACACGTTGTCTTTCAGACATTCCAAAATGTTTATCTTTTTCGGCTGGGCCTGTTCGGGAGAACTTATTATATGAACCTCCATATCTCCTATTTCGGAGATGCTCTTTTTGTAAAAGCCGAAAATCTTGCTGGAGCCATATACGATTGGAATGAAGTTCTCCAGAATCCTGGGGTCGCTCAGTGCCTTTATTATTACTTCGTATCCTATTCCGTTGGAATCACCTTGCGTGATAGCAATGACAGTCTTTCCGTTTATCATAACTGAAACTTTTTATAATAATCTTTCCTCTTGTGGCTCTGGGGAATATCCGATGTCTTCCGGCAGGCCGGGCTGGGAATAAGCCTCCACTGCAAGGCGGTCGCAGCGTTCGTTCTCGGGGTGCCCGGCGTGTCCCTTGAGCCAGTGAAGCCGGAGCTGGAAACGCGGGGCCAGCAGGTCGAAACGCTGCCACAGGTCAAAATTTTTCTTGCGTTTCCATCCTTTGGAGATGCTGTTGACAACGTAGGTGGAGTCGCTCCATACATCTACGCAGGCATTTTCCCATTTGATGGCTTCCAGTCCTTTAATGAGCGCCAACAGTTCCATACGGTTGTTTGTGGTGAGGCGGAATCCTCCCGAAAGTTCCTTGCGGGCGTTCCCGCATTTGAGAACTGCGCCCCATCCGCCCGGCCCGGGATTTCCGCTGGCCGCTCCGTCGGTATAAAGCTGTATTGCAGGTCTGGTGTCCATTTGCGCAAAAATAATTAAATTTGTGGGATTATGAGACAAAAATCTATGATTATAGCCGGTCCGTGCAGCGCCGAGTCCCAAGCGCAGGTGCTGGAAACGGCCGCAGTTCTGAGCGGTATGGGCATAGTCTGGTTCAGAGCCGGGCTTTGGAAACCCAGGACGTTTCCGGGATGTTTCGAAGGTGTGGGCAGGGAAGGCCTGCGCTGGCTCGCCGCAGTGAAGGAGCAGTATGGAATGAAGGTCTGTACCGAGGTTGCCGGAGCCGCCCACGTTGAGGCTTGTGCGCAGGCCGGGGTGGATATGGTGTGGATAGGGGCCAGAACCACGGGCAATCCGTTCCTGGTTCAGGAAATAGCTCAGGCTCTGCAAGGTACCGCAATGACGGTGTTTGTCAAGAATCCTGCAAATCCCGACATCGAAGCCTGGACGGGGGCAGTGGAACGGCTGCTGCAATCGGGCATTCGGAACGTAGGGCTGATTCACAGAGGTTTTTCGTCGTTCTATGAGAAGATTTACCGCAACAGCGCGTCCTGGGATGCGGTTGTGCAGATGCGGGGCCGCTTCCCGTCCCTGCCGTTCTACTGCGACCCGTCGCATTTGGGAGGCCGTGCCGAATATGTGGGGGAAATTTCCCAGAAAGCTCTGGATCTTGGCCTTGACGGCCTGATGATTGAGACTCACTGCAACCCTTCGGCAGCCCTGAGCGATTCTGTCCAGCAGCTCACTCCGGCCCAGCTGTCGGCTATGCTCGACACCCTTGAAGAGAGGACGAGCGATACCGGCGACGTGCAGTTCAACCGTACCCTCGAGGAATTCCGCACACAGATAGACAGCCTCGACGAGACCATCCTGAATGCCCTGGCCTCCCGAATGGAGCTCAGCCGCAGGATAGGGGAGATAAAGAAAGCGCATAACATATCCATTATCCAGACCCGTCGCTGGGAATCGGTTATGAAAAAACTAGTCCGCATTGGTGGGGAATGCGGACTGTCTTCGGAATTTGTGCGGAACGTTTTCGAGGAAATTCACAAGGGCTCGGTGGGCGAGCAGGAAACTATTCCAGATTGCTCAGAGCCCAGGCATAAATAAGGAAGTTGCGGTCTGACTTCCAGGCTCTCTGATAGTTTTTGGCAACGGTGGCCAGCCAGGCTGTGTCGCGCATTCCGTCGTCGCTCTTTCCAACTTTGTCTTTGCCTCCGGCCTTGTAGTACATTTCCCTGGTGGTGCTTGAAATGCGGGCGTACCTGCCGGTATAGCTCTTGAGATTTTCGTTGGACATTGTGTCGGTGTAGAAATCGAGAAGTTCGTCGCTGGGATGCTGGTCCTGTGCCTTGTGGCGCGCTTCATCTTCCATATATACCGTAACTCCGTCCTTGAATATGTAGGGGTAGTAGTCTCCCGGGGTGTACATTGCTTCGTAAACCACACCCTTGACCGGGAACTGTGCTCCAGACTGCCAGGTAATGAACTTCCTCACCTTTTCCAGGTCTTCGTAGCGTATGGTTCCGGTGGCGTCGTAAACTGCGGTGACAATCCATTTCGCGAGTTTTTCGGCGCTGGGGTTGAGCATTAGCACGGTGCCTCTTTTGGGGGCCTTTGTGTTTATGTCAATGCCGGTGTAGTACTCGTAGTATTCTACGGGGAAGCCTTCCCAACCCGGCACGTTATATCGGGTTCCCAGGTGCTTTTCGGCCATATAGGCTGCCTGCAGGGTTTGGGCGCAGCGTGTGGTTACGGCACTCAGGGAGTCGCGCAGGAAAGTGGCAAGCACGTCTTCCTTGTACCGCTTGTTCGGTTTGGCCGGAACCTTGGCGAAATCCAGGACTTTGCCGTTGCGGTCGAGCAGGGTGAGGGTCATCGCGCTGTCGTTGACCTTCAGGTCCAGGGCGCTTATGGTGTGACCTCCCTCTGTAAAGCGGAAGGCAACTTTGTCGCTGTTCTGAGGAGGCTCGTCCTTTATGGTGCGGCCTCTTTCGTTGTCGCTGGACGAAGTCTGCAAATATACTGTGCCGTAGCTGCCGTCGGTAACTTTTCCGTCATAAACCGGCAGTGAACGCACGTATATGTGGCTGTTGCCGCTCAGAGCCAGGTCAACTCCCAGCTGGTCGAAGAGTTCGTGCCAGCGCTTGTACTGCAGAAATGCTCCGTTGGGATGGAACCATTCGTAATGTTCGCACACTACGGTGTAGGTGGGAGGATTTGAGGAGTTTCTCTGGTCGGTGATAACCTCTCTGACCCAGTTCTGCGCGTCGTGCAGGCCCATATAGTCGTGCATTGCCTCGCTGTTGAGCATAACGAACAGAACCTGTCCGTAGCGGAACCAGTAGCATACGCCCTGCTGGTCACCGTAGCCGTTCTGCGGGTATGCCGCGTTTTCGCGGAAGAAGGCGTGGCTCTGTTTTTCGTAGCCGCGGCTCATATTGTCGTGATTCCCGTTCACTCCTGCCCAGATTTGGGTTTTGTAGTTGTCCTGGCTGTAGAGCTCACGCCAGAAGGAGTGGCTTCCGCCCCAGGCGCATACGTCTCCGGCATTCAGAACCCAGTCAACCGCCGGGTCGTATTCCTTTACGGTGTTGATCATTGCCATTGCCGACTGCAGCCGCTTGGGCAGGGGAGTGTAGGTGTGGAAATCAGAAATTATGCAGGCCGACCATTCGGACGCTCCGGCGGTCTTGAATTGCCGTTCGTCGCACAGGCGTCCCTTGGCGGAATGAAGGGAGTTCACTTTTCTGGCCGTTCCGCTGCAGATGACGTAACTGTACCGGGTGTTTGCCTTCAGTCCGGAAAGAGCGGTCTTGCACCTCAGGAATTTTGCGGTCTCCCTTATTTTCTCTCCGTTCGGCGAGGCCGACGGCAGGTCGAAGAATTCGTCGCAGACATATTGCGCCGGATAGTATGCCACCGGCTTTCCGCCGTCGGCGCATACCAGCAGGTAGCTGTCGGTAACGGTGGTGTCGGCGGCCCAGCTTATGTTAATTTGAGAGCTTGCGTCTTCTCCAGGACAGGCGTTTATGCAGTACACCTTTTCCTGCGCAAAAGCGGCAGACGGAAGAATCAGCAGAAGGAAAAGAATAATTTTAGCTTTCATTTTGTGGATTTATTTTGTACAAAGATAGTGAAAACTTAGTATCTTTGTAAGATTGTAAATCTTAAGCGTGAAGGAAGAGCAAATCATACGCTGTCCGGCTTTGGTGGATGTGCACGTGCATTTCCGGGAGCCGGGTTTTTCGTATAAAGAGACTATACGCAGCGGCAGTATGGCCGCCGCCGCAGGGGGTTATACCTGTGTATGCCCTATGCCCAACCTTGACCCGGTGCCCGATTCGGTGGAAAATCTGGAGCGGGAACTGGAAATTATCAGGCGCGACGCCTGCATCGACGTACGTCCATACGCCTCAATTACCATAGGCAGGAAGGGTATTGAACCTGTAGATTTCGCGGCCCTCAAGGGGAAGGCGGTGGCTTTTTCCGACGACGGCAGCGGAGTCCAGAATCCTGCAATGATGCTCCGCGCTATGGAGGCCGCCGCCGAAAACGGCTGTATTATTGCGGCTCACTGCGAAGACAACAGCCTGCTGCACGGGGGATACATCCACGACGGGCAGTACGCCCGGGCTCACGGCCATCGGGGCATAAGCTCCCGCAGCGAATGGGCTCAGATAGAGCGCGACCTTGAACTCGCCGCCCGCACGGGCTGTGCCTATCACGTATGCCACATTTCCACCAGGGAAAGCGTCCGGCTCATTAGGGAGGCCAAGGCCTCGGGAGTGAACGTGAGCTGCGAAACCGCGCCCCACTACCTGCTGCTGAGCGAAAATGACCTGCAGGAGGACGGAAGGTTCAAGATGAATCCGCCGTTGAGGGAGGAGGAAGACCGTCAGGCTCTTTTGGAAGGACTCAGGGACGGCACCATAGATATGATAGCAACCGACCACGCGCCTCATTCGGCCGCCGAGAAGTCCCGCGGTCTGGAGCACAGCGCAATGGGAATCGTAGGTCTGGAAACCGCTTTCCCGGTACTTTACACGGGGCTGGTAAGGACCGGGGAAATTAGTTTGGAGCGGCTCATAGAGCTTATGAGCACTGCTCCCCGCCGGCGCTTCAATTTACCCGAGGCCCCGCACGACTATGCCCTGTTCGACGTTTCCCGACCCTATGTGATTGACAGCGGCACGTTCCGTTCAATGGGTCACAGCACCCCATTCGACGGTATGCAGGTATGGGGGAGATGCATCAGGACAGTTTATAGAGACAACACAGTTTACAGTATATGAATTCATCTGCCAAATTAAAGCTGGTTCTGGAAAACGGACAGGAGTTCTACGGAATAGCGAGCGGCGCACTGTTTCCGGCCGTAGGCGAAATAGTCTTCAACACCTCGGTGGTGGGCTATCAGGAAATAATTTCAGACCCGGCCTATGCCGGCCAGATAGTGGTTATGACCTACCCTGCCATAGGGCAGTACGGCATTACCGACGAGGATTACGAATCCCGTACTCCCAGGCTTGCCGGTCTGGTGGTAAGGGAGTGCAGTTCGACCCCGTCCAACTTCCGCTACACCAAAACACTGTCCGAGGAACTGGAGGAGCACGGCATACCCTGTATAAGCGGGGTGGACACCCGAATGATTTCACACATCATACGCGAGAACGGTTCGCTGATGGGCGCTATCGTGCCTGCCGGGACTCCGCTGGAACAGGCCCTGGAAATAATTGCCGGCCATAAGCCCGAAGGGCATCCCGTTGCCGGCGTGAGCTGCCGCAAGAGATGGTTCTCCCGCACCCCTCACCACCGTTTCGACGTGGTGATTCTGGATTGCGGGGTGAAGCACGGAATGATTGAAGCGCTCAACGAGCGCGGATGCAACGTTACCGTGGTGCCGTTTAATTCTACGCTCAACGAAATAGCCGCTTTCAATCCCGACGGAGTCCTGGTTAGCGGAGGCCCCGGGAATCCTATGGAACTGGAGGAGATTGTATCGCTCCTGAAAGGGCTTCGGGGCCGGTATCCCCTTGCCGGAACAGGGCTCGGACATTTGCTCATTGCCCTTTCTTACGGTGCAAAAGTAGAGAAGTCCGGCTGCGGGCAATACGGCGATATGCCGGTGCGCAGTCTGAGTGCAGGCAGAATCTTCACCGCAATGCACAGCTGCCACTACAGCGTGGACGGCGACAGTGCAAAGGCCGCCGGCCTGCAGATTACTCATCTCAATGTGGTTGACTCTACGGTAGAGGGAATTTCCTGCGATGCCGACAGGGTGTTTTCGGTAGCTTTTTGTCCCGAAGGTGCACCTGGCCCGCGGGAGAGTGAATTCTTCGATGAATTTGTTAAGATGATGGAGGACTGATTTATGCCCAGAAGGAAAGATATAAAGAAAATAATGGTGATAGGCTCGGGCCCCATCGTCATAGGCCAGGCCGCCGAATTCGACTATGCCGGCACTCAGGCCTGTCTGGCTCTCAAGGAAGAGGGTTACGAAGTAATTCTCGTGAATTCCAATCCGGCGACCATTATGACAGATACCCATATTGCCGACAAGGTTTATATGGAACCGCTGGATTTGGAGTACGTTGCTAAAATCATAAGGTACGAACGCCCCGACGCCATACTCCCCGGGCTGGGTGGACAGACCGGGCTTAACCTGGCTGTAAAGCTGGCCAGGAAGGGTGTGCTTTCCGAGTGTCAGGTAGAGATTCTGGGAACTTCGTTCCAGAGTATCGAGCAGGCCGAGGACCGCGAACTCTTCAAGGAACTCTGCATAAGTCTGGATGAGCCTGTGATTCCTTCGCAAATATGCTACAGTACCGAAGAAGCGCTTGCAACGGCACGTGAAATAGGTTATCCGGTGGTTGCAAGGCCCGCTTTCACTCTTGGAGGAACCGGCGGCGGCTTTGCCGACAACGATGAAGAACTGACCGACCTTATGCGCGGCGCTCTCGCTCTTTCTCCTGTAGGCCAGGTACTTATAGAAAAGAGCGTCAAGGGCTACAAGGAAATCGAGTTCGAGGTGATGCGCGACTCCAACGACACTGCCATAACAATATGTTCGATGGAGAATGTGGACCCCGTGGGTATTCATACCGGAGATTCAATAGTGGTTGCGCCGGCCCAGACTCTGGCCGACAAGGAGTACGAAATGCTGCGCAGCAGTGCCCTGAAACTTATCAGGGCTTTGGGAATAGAGGGCGGATGCAACGTGCAGTTTGCACTGGATCCCCTGTCTTTCCAGTATTATATAATTGAGGTGAATCCCAGGGTTTCCCGCTCTTCGGCCCTGGCTTCGAAGGCCAGCGGATTCCCCATCGCCAGGGTTACCGCAAAGATTGCAGTGGGGCTTACCCTCGATGAAATTATGGTTGCCGGCGCGCCGGCCTGCTGCGAACCTGCCATCGATTACGTTGTGAGCAAGGTTCCCCGTTTCGCCTTCGACAAATTCAGCGAAGCCATAAACGAACTGGGAACCCAGATGAAGGCTACGGGAGAGGTAATGAGCATAGGCAGAACCATAGAGGAGAGCCTGCTCAAGGCCATCCGTTCGCTGGAAATAGGGTGCAGCCACATATTCAAGAGCAAATTCGAGAAACTCAGCGACCGCGAACTCTTCGACTATATAGTAAAGTTCCCGGATGACCATCTGCTGGCCATAGCCCAGCTTATCCGCAACGGTGTGGACGTGCGGCTCATTTATGACTGCACAAAGATAGATATGCTCTTCCTGGAGAAGATAGCTGCGATAGTGAGAATGGAAGCCGAGCTCAAGGCAAATGTCCTGGACCCTGCCGTGCTTTATGAAGCCAAGCGTATGGGATTCAGCGACAAGTATATAGGCAGCCTTTGGGGAAAGACCGAGAAGCAGATGACAGAGTGGCGGTGGAGCCGGGACATACACCCCGTTTACAAGTTCATAGACAGCTGTGCCGCTGCCCGCAAGACCGACGTGCCGTATTTTTACTCTACATACGAGACCGGAAACGAGACCGTGGTGAGCGACCGGAAGAAGATTCTGGTGCTGGGAGCCGGCCCCATAAGAATAGGCCAGGGCGTGGAATTCGACTATTCTACGGTTCACGCCATCTGGGCCATACGCGAAGCCGGCTACGAAGCAATCATCATAAACAATAATCCGGAGACGGTTTCCACCGACTATTCCATTTCAGACAAGCTGTACTTCGAGCCTCTGACGGTGGAGGACGTTATGAACGTGATTCGTGTAGAGAAGCCTTCCGGTGTAATTGTAACCCTCGGTGGCCAGACTGCCATAAATCTGGCGGGCCCCATAGCCGAATTCGGAGTTCCCATAATAGGCACTCAGATTCAGGCAATCGACAATGCCGAGGACCGCAAACTTTTCGAGGCCATTATGAGAAAGACCGGAATCCCTCAGCCCGAGGCCCGTGCGGTAACCGACGTTGAGGCCGGGGTGAAGGCTGCAGAAGAAATAGGCTATCCGGTGCTGGTTCGCCCGTCATTCGTGCTGGGCGGACGCGCTATGATGATAGTGGGGAACGAGGAGGCGCTGCGGCACTATCTGCACAATGCGGTGGAAATCAATGAGAATTCTCCAGTGCTGGTGGACAGGTACATTATGGGCAGGGAAACCGAGATTGATGCCATCTGCGACGGAAAGGATGTCTTTATTCCGGGAATAATGGAGCACGTAGAGCGTACCGGCATTCATTCGGGCGACTCAATAAGCGTTTATCCTTCGTTCTCCCTGAGCGATGCCGTGAAGGGAAAAATAATAGACTATACAGTGAAACTCGGTCTCG
Source organism: Bacteroidales bacterium (assembly GCA_024401895.1). Lineage (GTDB taxonomy): Bacteria > Bacteroidota > Bacteroidia > Bacteroidales > UBA932 > Cryptobacteroides. Next base: position 37,832 of record JAKSKE010000007.1, on the reverse strand, counting down.
AGATAGGCATAGTGGGCCTTTTCAATATCCAGTTCATTGTGGACAATAATGACGACGTGTACGTTATAGAGGTTAACCCGCGTTCTTCCCGCACGGTTCCGTTCCTGTCAAAGTCGACGGGCATTCCTATGGCAAAGATTGCCACTATGGTTATGCTGGGGCATTCGCTGCGCGAGCAGGGGATTACAGACGTGTATTTTCCCGAACGCAAGCGTCATTACGTTAAGAGTCCGGCATTTTCGTTTGGAAAGCTCAAGGGAATCGACACGTATCTGTCTCCCGAAATGAAATCTACCGGCGAAGCCATAGGCTACGACGTGTCGCTCAAGCGTGCGTTGTACAAGTCCTTGCAGGCATCGGGCGTGAAGGTGGTGAACTACGGAACGGTATTCGCTACAATCGCCGACCACGACAAGGCCGATGCGCTGCCCCTCATCCGCCGCTTCTACAACCTGGGATTCAACATTGAAGCTACCCGTGGAACGGCCGAATATCTGAAGGAGAACGGAATCAGGACCAGGTTCCTTGGCAAGCTGAGCGACGGCAGCGACGACATTATGAACGAGCTGCGCCAGGGACACGTAAGCTATGTAATAAATACAATTGACATAAACCAGCACAGTACCAGGCTGGACGGCTATGGGATACGCCGCACCGCGGTGGAGAACAACGTGACGCTGTTCACTTCGCTGGAGACCGTGAGAGTGCTTCTGGACGTACTGGAGGAAATAACGATGGGCATTTCTACAATCGATGCCGAGCAGACCCTCCCGCAATGAAGGATATAAAGTTCAAGATAGAGAGCAACAAGCTCATAGCCAGGGACATCTACAGGATGACCCTGAGCGGTGACGCCTCGTCCATAGAGCGGGGCGGCCAGTTCGTGGACATAATGCTGGAAGGCAGGTTCCTGCGCCGCCCGCTTGCGGCTATGGAATGGAGCGGCAGAGGGCTTACCGTGGTTTACAGGACGGTGGGGAAGGGGACTGCTCAAATGAGTTCCCTCAAGGCCGGGGAGGAACTTCAGGTGCTGCTGCCGCTGGGAAACGGATTCGACGCTTCCAAGTGTCGGGAGAAGGCTCTGGTGGTATGTGGAGGCCTGGGGGCTTCGCCGGTTTACACTCTGGTGAAGGAACTTCTGGCATTGGGGAGGGAGGTGAAGCTGGTTATGGGCTTCAACAGTGCCTGCGACGTAGTGCTGGCCGACGATTTCAGGGCGTTGGGGGCAGACGTGACGGTAGTGACAATGGACGGAAGTCTTGGGATGAAAGGTCTGGTGACCGATGCGATTGGAGAGTTGCGGCCGCAGTATGACTTTTTCTATACTTGCGGCCCTAAGGTTATGATGAAGGCGGTGTGCGCTATGCTCTGCGGTCCGGGCGAGGTAAGCCTCGAGGAGAGGATGGGCTGCGGCTGCGGAATATGCTATGGCTGTACCTGCCATACTAAGAAGGGGCCCCGGCGCGTGTGCGCCGACGGTCCTGTGTTCGACAAGGAGGACGTAATATGGTAACCGAAGTATGTCTTTGCGGAATTAAGTTCCGTAATCCTGTCATTCCGGCAAGCGGAACTTTCGGGTTCGGGCTTGAAATGGCCGGGGTGTACGACCTCGATGTCCTGGGTGGAATCTCTCTCAAGGGAACTACCTTGGAGCCTCGCTACGGAAACGAATGCCCCAGGATAGCCGAGTGCCCGGACGGAATGATAAATTCTGTAGGCTTGCAGAATCCGGGTGTGGAAGTGCTTGTCAATGAGAAGCTTCCTGCATTGAGGAAGATTTTTGGCGGAGTGGTGATAGCGAATGTGAGCGGATTCTCGGTAGATGAATACGTGGCTGCCTGTGCAAGGGCCGACCAAGCCCCGCAGACCGACATAATAGAAGTGAACGTGTCCTGCCCCAACGTGCACGGGGGAGGGCTGGCGTTTGGGACGAGCCCCGAAAGTGCCGCGCAGGTTACCGCTGCCGTGAAGCAGGTGTGCCGAAAGCCGGTGTTTGTAAAGCTGAGCCCCAACGTTACCGACATTGCCGCCATTGCGCGGGCTTGCGAAGAGGCGGGCGCCGACGGCCTTACCCTCATAAACACTGTCCTTGGAATGAGAATCGACATTGCAGCACGCCGCTGCGTGACGCACGAGAAGTACGGCGGGTTCAGCGGGAGGGCGATTCTTCCCATTGCACTGAGGATGGTCAATCAGGTGCGTCACGCGTGCAGTCTGCCAATTATGGGCTGCGGCGGAGTGGCCTGTGCCGACGATGTGCTGGAAATGATGATGGCCGGAGCCTCTGCGGTGCAGGTGGGTGCCGAGAACCTGCGCAATCCGTTCGTATGCAGGCAGATCGTGGAAGAATTGCCATCGGCGATGGCCAAATATGGAATAGACGACTTGAATTCGATAATAGGAATAATATGAAAGACGTAATTATTGCCTGCGATTTCAGCAATGGAGCTGAAGTGCTCGCATTTCTTGACAAGTTCGCCCTTTGCGCCCGCAAACCTTTCGTTAAGATTGGAATGGAATTGTATTATGGGGCAGGTCCCGACATAGTGCGGCAGATAAAGGCCCGGGGCCATAAGATTTTTCTGGACCTCAAACTGCACGACATTCCCAACACCGTAAGGAAGACTATGAAGGTCCTTGCGGCTCTGGATGTGGATATGACAAACGTTCACGCGGCCGGAACCATAGATATGATGCGCGCCGCAGTGGAGGGTCTGACCCGTGCAGACGGCTCCCGCCCCGTGCTGGTGGCTGTCACCCAGCTGACTTCCACAAGTGAGGACAGGATGCAGAAGGAACTTCTCATAAATGCCGGGATTGCACAGACTATCGCACATTATGCGTCAAATGCAAAGGAGGCCGGCCTGGACGGTGTCGTATGCTCTCCTCTGGAAGCTTCTATTGTAAAGGAGGCTTGCGGGAAGGAATTCGTGGCCGTGACTCCGGGTATCCGTTTCGCCGACAGTGCGGCCGACGACCAGCGCCGCGTAACCACTCCCGCAATGGCCCGTGAGATAGGGTCCGATTATATAGTCGTGGGCCGTCCCATTACCGCGTCGGCCGACCCTGTGGAATCGTACCGCAGGTGTGTGAAAGAATTCTTAAACGAAATCATATAGTGAATATGGAAAGAGAAATTGCAAAACAGCTGCTCGACATTGGTGCGGTGTTCCTCAGACCCGACGACCCTTTCACCTGGGCCAGCGGCATAAAGAGTCCCATCTATTGTGACAACCGTCTCATACTTTCGGCTCCGACGGCAAGGGTAAAGGTAGAGCAGGCGATTGCCAATACGGTAATGGAATATTACCCTACGGTTCAGATGCTTATGGGAACAAGTACGGCCGGGATAGCCCACGCTGCAATTGCCGGGGCGATTCTGGACCTGCCTATGGGCTATGTGAGAGGCGAAGCCAAGACTCACGGCCGAAACAATAAAATAGAAGGGAAAATGGAGCCCGGCACCAGAGTGGTCGTAATAGAAGACCTCATTTCTACAGGAGGCAGTGTAATAGACGTGGTTGAAGCCCTCCGCGAAGCCGGAGCGCAGGTACTGGGAATCGTGAGCATATTCACCTACGGCCTTAAGAAGGGCGTTGAAAGGCTTGCCGCAGCGAAAGTCGAGAATCACTCCCTGTCCAACCTGGACACACTCGTGGACGTTGCCGTGGAGGAAAAATATATTACCGCAGAACAGAAACAAACCGTACTTAATTTCCGAAACAGTTTATGAAACATCTCATAGACCCTACCGACCTCACTCTGGAGGAAACCAATTCCATTATAAGCCTGGCTCAGGATATAATAGCCGACAGGGAAAAGTACAGCGACAGAATGCGCGGCCGCAAACTGGCCACTCTCTTCTATGAGCCCAGCACCCGCACCAGACTCAGTTTCACGGCAGCTATGATGGAACTGGGAGGCAATGTCCTGGGGTTCTCGGATGCCAGGAGTTCGTCTGTCAGTAAGGGTGAGACCGTCGGCGATACGGTAAGGGTAGTGGGCAAGTTCGCCGACATAATTGCAATGCGGCATCCGCTCGAAGGTGCTCCCTACGTTGCATCTACGGTGTCCGAGGTGCCTGTAATCAATGCCGGAGACGGCTCTCACGCACATCCTACCCAAACCCTTACCGACCTCCTGACCATTAAACGGGAACTCGGCCGCATAGACGGAATAACCATAGGATTCTGCGGCGACCTTAAATTCGGCCGCACCGTCCATTCCCTTATCAAGGCTCTGTCGCGCTACCGTGACGTTAAGGTTATCCTCATTGCACCTCCCGAACTCAGGCTCCCCGGTTATATCAAGCAGGACGTCTGCGACCGGATGGGCATAACCTATAGGGAAGTGTCTACCATAGAGGAGGTTATAGGAGAACTCGACGTGCTCTATATGACCCGCGTTCAAAAGGAGCGTTTCCTGGATGAAGAAGAGTTCGAAAGGGTAAAGGACAGCTTTGTGCTGGATGCAGGAAAAATGAAATTGGCAAAGCCTCAGATGGCAGTGCTGCATCCTCTCCCCAGGGTGAATGAGATTTGCCCCGAGGTGGATTCCGACCCCAGGGCGGCTTACTTCAGGCAGGTGGAAAACGGTAAATTCGTGAGGATGGCGCTCATTTGCAGGCTGTTGGAGTGGAAGGATGACGAGTCGCGCACGGCTCCGGCTTCTTCCGGTTTCTATTCCTGCGCAACGGCCCAGTGCCGTAACAGCAAGTGCATCTCCAACCACGAAAATGTGGCTCCGCTTGTCCACAAGGGTGAGAACGGAGTGGTGCGCTGCGCATACTGCGATTCAATAATAGTATAAACCACAACATCTTTCGTTATGCTGATAATAGGACTGATAATCATTGCAGCCGGTGCGTTCTGCCAATCGAGCAGTTATGTGCCAATCAATAGAATTAAGAAATGGAGCTGGGAATCATACTGGCTTGTGCAGGGCATTTTTGCCTGGCTGGTTTTCCCTCTGCTGGGAGCCTTGCTCGCAGTTCCGCAGGGGCATTCTCTATGGGAGCTGGTAGCCGCCAATCCCAGCGATTCCCTCCTTACCATACTCTTTGGAATGCTGTGGGGAGTGGGTGGCCTTACTTTCGGGCTTTCGATGCGCTACCTGGGAGTGGCCCTCGGGCAGAGCATTGCCCTTGGAACCTGTGCCGGGCTGGGAGCAATTCTGGGACCGGTGTTCACGGGACACGCAGCCGACCTTACCTCCAGTGTGATAATAGGCGTGGTTGTAACCCTTGTAGGTATAGCCATCATAGGCGTAGCCGGAGCTATGAAGGCCGCGACCCTGCCCGAAGAGGAAAAGAAGAAAGCAGTCAAGGACTTCAACTTCCCCAAGGGCATTGCGGTGGCCCTGCTGGCCGGTTTTATGAGCGCCTGCTTCAACATTGGCCTGAGTTTCGGAGCGCCCCTGCACTTTGAACAGAGCCCCGAAATATTCAAGTCCCTGCCGGCCACCCTGCTGGTAACCCTGGGTGGATTCCTTACAAATGCCGTTTACTGTCTGCTCCAGAACAGGAAGAACAAGACCTTTGGAGACTATGCCAAACCTGCTCTGTGGCGCAGCAATATACTGTTTTGCGCGCTGGCCGGACTGCTGTGGTACAGCCAGTTCTTCGGGCTCAGCCTGGGCAAGGGATTCCTGAGCGAATATCCGGCCCTCATCACTTTCAGCTGGTGTATCCTTATGGCACTCAACGTCACTTTCTCCAATGTGTGGGGAATTATCCTCAAGGAATGGAAGGGAGTTACGAAGAAAACGGTGCTGGTTCTGGTGCTGGGTCTGGCAATTCTGGTGTTCAGCACCTTCGTGCCGGAGCTTATAAAATCGCGTGAGCCCGAACCGGTGCGGGAGAATGCCGAAGCCGCGGTAGTGCGACGGTATGTAAGCCCTGTCAGAACCATTCCCCTGAGCGGTTCGGTTAAAGACGATACATTACTCCTTTCGGAAGGAAAGGGTCAGGCAGTCCTTGGAAGCAAGGACTGCTGCTGTCTTATGGCGCAGGGTAATTCGGGAGCGGCACTGCTGCTCGACTTTGGAAAGGAATTGCAGGGCGGCCTGCGCATCGTTACCGGCCAGTATCCCGGTGGAAAGCCTGTCAAGGTGAGAATCCGGTTCGGAGAATCCTACAGCGAGGCCTGCTGCGACATTGACGGCCACAACGGGGCAGGGAACGACCACGCAGTACGCGATTTCGTGACCGAACTGCCCTGGCTGGGTTGCCGGGAATTCGGCGGCAGCGGCTTCCGCTTCGCGCGCATCGACGTGCAGGACCCCTCCGATATCCTGCTTCTGCGGGAAGTCTCGGCCTACAACGAATGTCTGGACGTGCCGCTGAAGGGCAGTTTCTGCTGCAGCGACAGCCGGCTTAACCGTATATGGGAGACGGCTGTATATACGGTAAGCCAGAATATGCAGAACTATGTGTGGGACGGAATAAAACGGGACCGTCTGGTATGGATAGGGGATATGCATCCCGAGGTGATGACAATATGCAATGCTTACGGATGGGTACCCTGCGTCGAGCGCAGCCTCGACCTGGTACGCGACGAAACCCCCATTGTCGCCGGCCGCGGAAATGCCTGGATGAACGCAATCAGTTCGTATTCAATATGGTGGTTGCTCATTCAGCGCGACTGGTACTGCTACCAGGGCAATGCCGCTTACCTTGAAGGCCAGCGGCAGTATGTGTGTGCGCTCATAGACCAGCTCCTGGGATGTATCGGCGCCGACGGCATCGAGTGTCTGGACGGCGGCCGTTTCCTCGACTGGCCTTCCAACGCCGACCCTACCGCCATAGGCTGCGGGTTGCAGTCCCTGATGATAATGGCTATGGAAGCCGGACAGCAGCTTTGTTCAATCCTTGGAGAAGAAGAACTCGCGCTTCGTTGCGCCGACGCAGGGGCCATTCTTGCCCGGGCCGCGCCACAACGTCTCCAATCCTTCCTGGACGAGCGGAAAGACCCTTCACTGCCCGGACGCAAACAGGCGCTTGCCCTTATGAGCCTGGCCGGCATTATGCCTGCCCGGGATGCCGCACAGGAAATCCTGCGCGGAGGTTCCCACGGATTTTCAACCTTTTACGGCTTCTATATGCTTCAGGCTCTCGCCAAGGCCGGAGAGTACCAGGCTGCAATGGACATAATTTCGGAATATTGGGGCGGGATGCTGGACCTTGGAGCCACTACCTTCTGGGAAGATTTCGACATAGACTGGATGGAGGGTGCCGGACGCATCGACGAGGCTCCCGCCGAAGGGAAGACCGATGTCCACAGGACCTATGGGAATTACTGCTACAAAGGCTACCGTCACAGCTTCTGCCACGGCTGGGCTTCCGGGCCGGCGACTTTCCTTACGCAGTATATCCTGGGTGTCACTGACATTTCTGACGGGGGACGCAAACTGCGCATAGAACCTCATTTGGGTAATCTGGAATGGGCAAAAGGCTCATTCCCAACACCTTATGGAGTTGTTAGCGTGAGTGTGAGCAAAACTGCGGCAGGATTTTTGAAAACAGATATCAGCGCTCCTTCCGGAGTAGTCATAACTGAGTAATATTTATTGTTTATATCATATATCATGAAAAAACTTTTGATTGTTTTATTGGCGTCTGCAATGACGCTGTGCGCCTGCAACAGACAGGAAAATCCCTATGTCCTGGCTTATGGTACGGTTACAATGAGGCCTACGGCCGACGGAAGCTACTTTATGGAAGTTGCCGAGAATACCGCTCTTACCCCAAGGACAAAGGTCGCCTATCCTTTCAAGGAATCTGAAAAGAGATTGATCATCCGCTATGCCGACTACGGCCCTGCCACCATTTCCATCCAAGGCTATTCCGAGACAAGGCTCGTTGACCTTCAGGCGGCCGACACAATCGCTACAAAGGCTCCGGTGCCTCACACCTCCGACGATGCCGCCGCTTACGGAAACGACAAAATCGGGCTGTATCTTGGAGATACGGTATTTCCTACCACAATGATAGAGGACGGATATCTTTGCGTGGCTTTTGTATTTCCTTTCTCCGACCCCGACAATAACCACACTATAAATCTGGTTTACGGCGCAAATCCCGACGACCCCTATGAGGTTCAGCTCAGGTACAATGCCGGCGGAGACGAGCCCCTTATGGAAGGCCAGGGATACATCAATTTCCCGCTCAAGAGCCTTCCCGACACAAACGGAAAGACCGTGAAACTGACTCTCAAATGGAACAGCTCCGCTACTGGCACAACCGCCAGCACAAGTTTCGACTACTGTTCCAGAACCGACTGGTAGCCTCTATTCCCATTCGAAATCCTTGATTTTTTTCAGGCCGGTGAGGCCGAAATAAGATTCTTCGATATTTCCTTTAAGCCGTATCTTACGGTTCAGATATCCGGGATGATCCTTTAGATTGAGGGCGTCCCGGATATTTCCTTTTGCAAGTTCCACTGCAATGCAGCTTTCCCTGTCGGTATTGTTTGCGGTGGGGGACAGAAGAAGGTTTGTGTTGCTGGAGAAGGGACTCTGGAATTCGGAGCTCGAACTGGATTTGGAAACCCCTGCAATATAGCCTCTGACCCATACGTCTGTTTCCCCCATGTGACTGCCGGCCTGCTGCACGCTTATTGCATCTGCCGCCGGAGGGGTGTCCCAGCCGTATTCGGAGCCGTTCGGGTACAGGTCTTCATTCGTGTAGAAAACCGTTGTGTCCAGCAGGAATTCTATGCCGCTGGCAAGGGTTGCATATTCTGCCGAATTCAGTTTGAGAACGAGCGTTTCGCGCTCTTTGACGGTTCGGTTTGCAATGCTGACGGCTGAATTGCCTTCGAAAAGCGAGACATTGATTTCTCCCGGCAGAAAATAGCCTGTGCGCCTTTCATTGTAGCCGTAAAGCAACCTTCCCTTTGCCGAGGAAACATAGATTTGGGCGGAAGGATAACTCGACCTGAATGCGGGGTCGAAGATAAGCCTGACCCCGGCGTTGGTCTGGGTGCAGTCCAGAATCACGCAGCTTGTCTTGCCGTCGAATATTTCAACGTCCTGCGTGTACCCGTACTGGGGGCAGTCGAAAAGAGGCTCGCAGAATTCGCAGGACTGGGCACTCACCGTGTATTTCCCGGGGGCCAGTTCCATTTCGGCGGGAATGTCATAGTAGAAGCCCTGAAAGATGACGCGCTGTCCTTCCTGCGACAGGATACTTATGCGGAATTCGCTGGTGTCCGGTACATTCCCGTATGCCTTAGAAACGGCGGGAAGATCTCCGAAACGCAGGCTCAGATATCCGCAGGGCGGGGCAGAGAGCGTTTTTTGCAGGTTTAAATCACAGGAAAACAGGCATAGAGCCGCGCATAATGCGCTCAAAAAGGTCTTGAAATTTTTCATAGCAGTATTGTTTAAATCCCCGGTGGGGACTGCAAACATACATAAACTGTTGCAAAGCCAGTTATAAAAACAGAAGTATATTTTTTTGAGCTTTTTTCTTTAGGTCATATAAAAAATTCACGGACCACTTGCATCACTGCGAATGGCCCGTTACTTAACCTAAACTTAAACTATGAAAAACTTCACCGCTAAGTTATGTAATTTTTTATATCCTGCAAAAATATTTTATGGTTCGTATTTAAAATTAATAAGATTTCCTCTTAAATATTGATCGTAGGAAGGCATATCTACGAGTCCGGTTCCCGACAGGTTGAAGAGAATGGTTGCCTCCCGGCCCGTGCGCTTGCATTCAAGAGCCTCGCGTACGGCGGCTGCAATGGCGTGCCCCGATTCAGGTGCAGGAATGATTCCTTCTGCCTTTGCGAAAAGCACAGATGCGTCGAACGCTTCGGTCTGGGCAATGTCCATACCTTCCATAAGTCCGTCCTTTATGAGCTGGGAAACGATTGCTCCGGCGCCGTGATAGCGCAGGCCGCCGGCGTGGATGTTGGACGGGGTGAAATCGTGCCCGAGGGTGTACATTGGAATGAGGGGAGTGTATCCGGCTTCGTCGCCGAAATCATATTCGAACCTGCCTTTGGTAAGTTTCGGGCAGGACTCGGGCTCTGCGGCAATGAAACGGGTATGCCGTTCTCCGCTGAGGTTGTGCCTCAGGAAAGGGAAGGCGATGCCTCCGAAATTGGAACCTCCGCCAAAGCAGGCGATAACGGTGTCGGGATATTCCCCGGCCATCTCCATCTGCTTTTCAGCCTCCAGTCCGATGATCGTCTGGTGCAGGCTCACGTGGTTCATCGTGGATCCCAGCGCGTACTTGCATCCCGGAGTCATCTGCGCAAGCTCCACGGCCTCGGAAATTGCAGTTCCCAGCGAGCCCTGATGGTTGGGGTTGGCGGTGAGTATGTCTTTTCCGGCGCGGGTTGACATTGAGGGAGAAGGGGTTACCTGGGCCCCGAACACCTGCATCATTGAACGGCGGTAGGGCTTCTGCTCATAGGTGAGCTTCACTTGATATACTGCGGCTTCGAGTCCGAACACCTTGGCTGCGTAGGCGAGGGCGGTGCCCCACTGGCCGGCTCCCGTCTCTGTGGTTACGTTCGTGGCGCCTTCCTGTTTGCAGTAGTATGCCTGGGGAAGGGCGGAGTTGAGTTTGTGCGAACCTATGGGACTTACACTCTCGTTTTTGAAATAAATGTGGGCGGGTGTGCCCAGCGCTTCTTCAAGCCCGTATGCCCTGACAAGTGGGGTGCTGCGGTAGTAGGCGTATTTTTCCAATACCGGTTGGGGAATGTCTATCCAGCGGTCGGTGGTATTCAGTTCCTGCTTCGAGCATTCTGTACAGAATATTGTACTCAGTTCCTCTACGGTAACCGGTTGCCTGGTCTTGGGATTGAGCATCGGGGCGGGTTTTTCGGGCAGGTCTGCCAGAATGTTATACCATTGCCGTGGAATTTGGGATTCCTCGAGAAAAAATCTTTTTTGTTTCATACCGCAAAAATAGTATAAATCGGCAGTAAAATACAATAATTATATGTATATTTGTGCGCTCTTGCGGGATTAGCACATCGGTAGTGCATTGGCTTCCCAAGCCAAGGAGGCGGGTCCGACTCCCGTATCCCGCTCTAATTTTTTTTATATAGGATGAATTTTGCTGGAATAATCAAGGCCTTGTTCGGCTCTAAGGCCGATAGGGACTATAAAGCCATAAAGCCTACTCTCGATAAGGTTCTGGCCGCATACGAAACAATTGACAAACTTTCCAACGACGAACTCAGGGCGCTCTCTGCAAGTCTCAGGCAGAAATTGCGCGAAGTGGAGGAGCCGTTCGAAAACAGAATCAGGGAAATAAAGGAGAAACTCGAGCAGGATATTCCTCTGTCAGAGAAAGAAACCCTTGCTACAGAGTCCGACAAGCAGGTGAAGGAAGAGGATGAAGCAATAGAAAAAGCCCTTGACGAGATACTGCCTCAGGCTTTTTCTATAGTGAAGTCAACTGCCCGCCGCTTTAAGGAAAACGAAACCATAGAGGTTACGGCGACTCCCTTCGACAGGGACCTGAGCGTAGATCACGACTTTGTTACAATAGAAGGGGACAAGGCAGTTTATCGCAACCACTGGATTGCCGGAGGAAACGAGATAACCTGGGATATGGTGCACTACGACGTTCAGCTCATAGGCGGAATCGCCCTGCATCAGGGGAAGATTGCGGAAATGGCTACCGGCGAGGGCAAGACCCTGGTTGCGACCCTTCCGGTATTCCTCAATGCCCTTGCCGGAAAGGGCGTGCATATGGTTACGGTCAACGATTACCTCTCAAAGCGAGATTCGGAATGGATGGGTCCCCTGTATATGTTCCACGGTTTGAGCGTGGACTGCATAGACAAGCATCAACCCAACTCCGACGCCCGTCGCAGGGCTTATGAATGCGACGTGACCTTCGGTACCAACAATGAGTTCGGCTTCGACTATCTGCGCGACAATATGGTCATTGTGCAGGACGATCTGGTCCAGCGCAAGCACCATTTCGCCATTGTGGACGAGGTTGACTCGGTGCTTATCGACGATGCCCGTACCCCTCTCATCATATCGGGTCCGGTGGCCAGGGACGAGGACGACGCTCAGTTTATGGAGTACCGCCCCTATGTCGAGAAACTGTATCAGGCCCAGCGCGCGCTTGTGAACCAGATTCTCAACGAAGCCAAGAAAAAGATTGCAGAAGGCAACGAGAAGGACGGCGGTCTGCTCCTGCTGCGTGCCCACAAGGGCCTTCCCAAGTATCAGCCGCTCATCAAGTACCTGAGCGAGCCGGGAATAAAAGTCATTCTGCAGAAGACCGAGAATTATTATATGCAGGACAATGAGCGTGAGATGCCCACTGTCACCGATCCTCTGTATTTCGTTATAAATGAGCAGCATCATTCGGTGGATATGACCGACAAGGGTCACGAGATGCTGGCCTCTCAGGTTGGAGACGACAGTTTCTTCATTCTTCCGGACGTTGGCGCCGCAACCGCCGAAATAGAGCAGATGGACATAGACCTTGCCCAGAAGCAGCACCGTAAAGATGCTGTCTTGGAAGAGTTCTCCATAAAGAGCGAACGGGTTCACACTATGATTCAGCTTCTCAAGGCATACACAATGTTCGAGAAGGATGTAGATTATGTGCTTGTGAATGAAAACGGCGTGGAGAAGGTGAAGATAGTGGACGAGTCCACCGGCCGTATTATGGAGGGACGCCGCTGGTCTGACGGACTCCATCAGGCCGTTGAGGCCAAGGAAAACGTAAAAGTGGAGGCCGCAACCCAGACTTTCGCTACCATTACCCTGCAGAATTACTTCAGAATGTACCACAAGCTTGCCGGAATGACCGGTACGGCCGAAACCGAAGCGGGAGAGTTCTGGAGTATATACAAACTGGACGTGATGGTTATCCCTACCAACCGTCCCATTGCCCGCGACGACCAGGACGACATAATCTACAAGACCAAGAAGGCCAAGTACAATGCCGTCATAGAAAGAATAGCCGAGCTTTCGGCTCAGGGCCGTCCGGTTCTGGTGGGTACCACCGACGTGGAAACTTCCGAATTGTTGAGCAGGCTGCTGAAGCTTCGAGGAATAAAGCATAATGTGCTGAATGCGAAGGAGCACGCCAGAGAGGCCGAAATCGTTGCCCAGGCCGGTCAGAGCAGTACGGTAACCATCGCCACCAATATGGCCGGACGTGGTACCGATATCAAACTTTCTCCCGAAGTGAAGGCCAAGGGAGGTCTTGCCATCATTGGAACGGAGAGGCACGATTCCCGCCGTGTTGACCGTCAGCTCCGAGGCCGTGCCGGCCGACAGGGGGACCCCGGTTCATCGACATTCTACATTTCGCTCGAAGACAAGCTGATGCGTCTGTTCGGGTCGGAGCGCATAGCGTCTATGGTTGACAGGCTCGGAATGGCCGAGAATGATGCAATGGAGAGCGGAATGCTTTCGAACGCTATTGAGAAGGCTCAGCAGAAGGTGGAGGAGAATAACTTCGGAATACGTAAGAGACTGCTGGAGTATGACGACGTAATGAACTATCAGAGAGAGGCTATCTATTCGCGCCGCAGAAATGCCATAAGCGGAGAGAAAGTCGAGATCGACCTCCAGAATATGATATTCGACACGGCATCGCTGGTAGTCGATTCCTGCAAGGGAGACAACTATGAGGCTTTCTGTGAGACCGTTATGTCCAAACTTTCCATTGACCCCGGTTTCGAGCCTCAGGAGTATGAGTCATTCAAGGCTAATGATAAGGTGAAGCGCCTGTGTGATGTGATGACCGAAACGTATCACCGCAGAATGGACATTATGGTGGAAAAAGTGATGCCCATTCTCAGAAACGTTTACGAGAAGCAGGGCGAGATGTACCAGAATATAGCCATTCCCATATCGGACGGCCGTAAGACAATGACATTGTCGGTGAATCTGGAAAAAGCCTATAATTCCGACGGAAAGGAAATAGTCAAGACTCTCACCAAGAACGTTATCCTGTATCAGATAGACGAACATTGGAAGGAACATCTCAGGGAAATGGACGACCTCAAGCAGAGTGTCCAGAATGCATCGTACGAGCAGAAAGATCCTATAGTTGTTTATAAACTTGAAAGTTACAATCTCTTTGCGGGTATGCTCGAGTCTCTCAACAGAGATGTGCTTACCTTCCTCCTGAGATCCTTCGTGCCTCTTTCAGATGCCAATGAAGCTCCCAGACACGCTGTTCAGAAGAGAACAGATATGAGCCGGATGCAGGCGCGCCACACCGACCTTGTAACCAACGGAGAACAGAAGGCCAATGCTCCCGTTAAAGTTGACAAGAAAATTGGAAGAAACGACCCTTGTCCCTGCGGCAGTGGGAAAAAATACAAAAATTGCCATGGTAAAGTCATTATCTAACAACAGGGAGCAGACTTATATGGAAGAGTCTGTAACCCCTTCCTTCTCCGGTGAAATAAGCCGGGTATCGACCGCCACTTCCATAAAGGGAGAAATTGTATCTAACGGCAGTATGCAGATAGACGGCAACGTCGAAGGCAAAATATCCTGCTCCGGACATCTTGTGGTAGGGCAGACCGCTGTAATCAAAGGAGACATTCAATGCTCTACCGTTGATTTCTGTGGCTCCATTGTGGGAAATCTGTATGTGGAAGACACCCTCAATGTAAAGAAGACCGCCTGTATAGACGGAGACATCAATGCCAAAAAGATGTGCGTTGAACTGGGGGCCGCTTTGAACGGATGCTGCCGCACTTACAAGGCCGACGTTCCGGCTTCTGAGCCGCATTCTTCTGCAGAGTAGGAACCGTCGATTTTTCCGATTCGGAAAATCTTGTGTTCCGTAAGGCAGTACTTCAGGTCAAAGCACCGGCATTCGCTATGCCTTGAGCGGGTTTTCCTATATCCGGTTATGACGTCCGGCTGGAAGCCTGAAATTTTAGCAATATCTATATCGATAGCCTTCACACCGCTGTTAATAAGCCGGCTGAGGTACTCGTGATTTCTATAGAGTGCATTTACAGTGCGCTCTATTACTTTTTTCTCTTCGCTGTGGCGACGGTTGTGGAATCGGTTCTTGCAATTGTCGCTGCAGAACTTTTTGTCCGGCCTGCCATACACCTCTCTGCCGCACTCCAGACAGGAGTTGTGTTCCTTATTTGATATCTTATATGCCATAGTCCAAAATGTTGGGAGGCAAAAATGCTAAAGAAACTTCAATTGTGAAATAAATAAAAACGCCTGGCGGCGAACTTAATGGATTTGACGATTCTTATTAAGCTTTAAAAAACGTATTTAGTATGTCCGATGACTGATTTTATAAGTGAAAATCCACCTAATTGGCTTTCCTTTGCACTGGCTGAATCGCGCGAAAGCCTGAATAATAAACTAAAAACGAAAAACTTTATGGAACAATTGAATCGAATCGAGCTTCGTGGAAACGTGGGGAACGTAAGATTGCAGACGGTGGCGAACAACCGCCTCGTGGCCCGTATCACGGTAGCGACCAATTATGCTTACAAAGACCGCGAGGGCGGAGCCGTCATTGAAACCACCTGGCACACAGTCAATGCCTGGCAGGGAAAGGGAATAACAGACCTGAACAAAATCACAAAAGGCAGTAAGGTGTATGTGTGCGGCCGTCTCAGAAGTCAGAAATTTATTGGGGAAGACCAGCAGGAACGTACGGTCTATGAGGTAATTCCATCTTCTCTGGTACTATTGGACGAGAAAGAACAACTGCAATGTGAATTCTGACGTATGAAATGGATTCTGTGCATTGCGGCAACGGTGCTGCTGGTTTCCTGCTCCACCTCTTCCAAAATCCGGAAAATCGAGGCAGAGGGAAGTCACGCGGGAGTGAGTCTCCCCAATGACATTCCCGTAAAACAACTGGGAAATCCGTCAATGAGGGGAGGTTCAATGGAAGTTGGAGTTGACAATGACCGTCATATTATGGTGATGAATGCCGTAAAGGACGAAAATGGGGAATTTGTGGCTCAGGACGAGATTGCCCCTGCCATTAAGATAGAGACATTCAGAAATGTCGCCGAGAGGGGAGGTACGGTAGATATCAAATTCAATATCACCGCCCCCGGGTCCATTCTGGATTCCCGATGGCAGGTCCGCTTTACTCCCAGACTCATTTTCGACAACGACTCCCTGTCCCTGGAGCGGATATTCGTGACAGGAGAAAAGTTCCGCGAGGAACAGCTGCGCAGTTACGGACGATATGAAAGATATTTGAGTTCGATAGAAGATGATCCGTCGGCTTTCGTATGGAAAAGGGAACTTGCCATTTTCCTGTCCAGAAGGGAGACCGGCTCGGAACTTTACCGCAAAGTGGCCACAGACCATTATACGGACAAGATCAGAAAAAGCATTAACGACAGAAAGATTCTCCGTAAGGAAGAAATGTTCGACAAACTGGTGCGGGAGCCTTTCTGCCGTTCAGACCTCAGACTCGACACAGTGTATGTGGCAAGCTCGGGAGATATGACTTACGAGTATGTGCAGACTCTTGCTCTGGACCCCTCAGTCAGGAAGTTCAAGCTTTATATGTCGGCCGACATCCACGGTATTGGAGAGAAAATCCATTCTCTGCCTCAGAGCGGACCTCTGACATACTATGTAAGTTCTTTGAGCACCCTGGCCGCAGATGTCCCGGAGAGGGAAGGCGACAGCCTGTACGTGAACGCTCTCAATCATTTGAAATGCCGGCGGTACAGGATGGCAATCGCAACTTTGGCACTGTACGCCGATTTCAACGCCGCATTGGCATACACCGCCCTCAATTATAACCTGAAGGCGTTGGAAGTGCTCTCCGGATTGGAGAGACAGCCAAAGGTGGAATATCTTACAGCTCTTCTTCTGTGCCGTACAGGCGATGACCTGAAAGCGCTGGACAGCTATAACAAAGCCTGCAGTGCAGACAGGAGCTTTATACACAGGGGTAACCTGGACCCTGAAATCAGGAACTTGAAAAACAAATACAATTTAAACGATTAAAAAAATGAAAACTTTTATTCATACCCTTTCAATTGCAATGTCAGTTATTATTCTTGCAGCATCCTGCAACAAGACAGACTCAAAATACGTTATACCCGCCCAGGAACAGCAGCAGACAGCCGATGACGGCCTGTTCGATGTCCGTATCTCATTCACTTCCGCTTTGACGAAAGCCTTGAATAATGGTGCCGAGGAACAGGTGAATTCCGTGCAGATTTACGTATTCGACGAAGATAATGACAACAGACTGGAAACCTTTAACGTGGGAACTTCAAAGAATCCTGTCGTTCGTCTTTCGGCCGGTAACAAACTCTTTAAGGTGCTGGTCAACAGTAAAGTGGATTCATCTTTGGTGACCAGCCTCGACGCTTTGAACGGAATGCTTTCGGACTTCAGCGACAACCGCTCCGACAATTTTGTAATGTCCGGCGAACTCTCCAAAGAGATTACGGCTTCTACTCCGGTTGAAATTGAAGTTTCTCGTCTTGCGGCCAAGGTGGTCCTTTCCAAGATTACCACCGATTTCTCGGCTCCCGTATATGCGGCAAAGACGTTTACCGTAGATTCGATATATCTTACCAACGTGGCGCAGAAATGTCAGTTCTTTGCAGAGAATACATACACACCCGACAGCTGGAGCAAGGGTTATGCCCTTACTGCCGACAGTGTACATAAGGAGGTTAAGGACAAGAAGTATGAAGAGCCTCATATCTTCTATACCTACCCCAACGGCACAGATACACCCACCAGACTCGTGATTCTGGCCACTCTGGGCGATACACAGTACTATTATCCCATCGACCTGGGAACTCTGGAGTCAAATATGGTATATTCGGTTACCGATATTAAGATTACCCGACCCGGTTCGGATTCAGAGGATGAACCTGTAGTAAGTTCCGAGATTGCATTTACAATCAAGGTTGCAGACTGGGATTCCCAGGTGAACAACATTCAAGAGATCCTTTAGTATGAAAAAATGGTTTTTCTACGCTTTGCCAGTAGCTTTGTCTATGCTATCCTGCTCTGTTAAGGAAAACCGTATGGAATGTCCCTGCCTGCTGGATATAACCCTTGCAGGCGGGACAGATTCCAAAACTGTGGTGGGAGTATGGAGAGGCTCTCTGGTGAATTCCTGCAGCATTGGTTCATACCGCAGGTCCAAACGTTACGGGATGGATATTCCCCGAGGGCATTTCACTATGTCGGCGTGCAGCGGACTCAGACACAAGTTGCCCCGGGATGGAAACCTTATGCTGGAAAAAGGGGAGGAAATGGATGAACTGTATGCCGGCATATCACAGCTGGAGGCTTTTGCCGACACAGTCTATGGCTCGGTGTCGATGCACCGGCAGTTCGCATTCGTGAATGTCCGCGTGCTATGTCTTTCAGTGGAGCAGATGCCGCAGGACATAATTATGAAAGGCTGCACCGGAGGCCTGGATTTGAGAACTCTGGCCCCTCTGAGGGGAGAATATGAAGTGACCCTTCATCCCATATTCGGAGAATTCTGCAGGGCTTCGGTGCCGCGTCAACTGGACAATTCCCTAAAAATGGCCATTGACGGAGTGGGTGAGATTCCCATTGGCGAATACATCGCCGATTCGGGCTATGACTGGACCGCCGAAGATCTTGCCGACATAGAGTTTGTCATCGATTTCGTCGAGTGCAAGGTCACCCTGCGGGTGGCCGGATGGAATGAGGGGAGAATATTTGCGTTGACTATCTAACAAACTGCTTAAATGAAACTGAAAGACTTCAAAATAATGCTGCCCTTTATGCTGGCAGCCCTTGTCTGCGTATCGTGCTTCAGAGAAGCGGGCACTGTTTCAGACAAAGAAAGAATATCGTTGGGCTTATCCTATAATCCGGAATACTCTGCGGGTACAAAATCGGTACTTACCGCTCAGGGAATAGAATGCAAGTTGACTTCGGTGCTGGTGGCGGCGTATTTCAGCGAATCGGGCAAATTGGACAAGACTTTCCTGTGCGACGGTTCGGACAAACTGTCCCTTCTGAAGGATACCAGATACGATTTGTTCTTTCTTGCAAATGCAGAATCTCCGTCTTCCGTTCAAATACCCGAGTGTGAGAAGGATATGGAGTCGCTGCAATACCGTATTCCGTCGTACGGGTCCATAAATTCCAATGGAATACCGGCCTGTGCAAAGCTGGAGTCGCAGTCGTTCACTGCCGATTCCGACATTAAGGTCAACCTGGAGCGGCTGCTGTGCAAGATTAACGTGCATATCTCCCATAAGGGCATAACCGGTAAGACTATGAACGATTCTGCGATATACCGCAACGTTAAACTCTATATACGCAATGCAAACGCTGTTTTGAGCCCGTTTGCCGAAGGGGGAAGCCGGGCGTTGGAAACAAGTGACCTGCTGGACATTTCGGACTACGATCCTGATATGACAGGCAGTTCCAGCGATTTTGTCTTCTATGTGCCGGAAAATATGCAGGGACAGCTGCTCCCATTCAACCTTGATCCTCAGAAAAAGAATGAAGAAGAACTGTTGGCGGCCGGCGCCGATCCTGCCGTGGCAACCTACGTTGAATTTACCGGAAGGCTTATGCCTTCGGCCGGAGGTGTGGGAGGAAGCCTGTTGTACAGGATGTATCTGGGCGGGGACAACGTCTCGGATTTCAATCTGGAGAGGAACAGGGTTTACAATCTGGGAATGGAGCTTGTCCCCGACAATCTGCTTTACCCGAACTGGAAGGTAAGTCACGGTGAGGATTGGAGCGACAGCCGGGTTCTGCGCCTTCTGGATTCGTCGGGAGCTGTGATTCCGGACAATTCCGGCATTGCAATAAGGCCGGGCCATCCGGCTGTGGTAAAGCTTTTTATGAATACCGACGGAGGGTCGGCAAATATGTTCGCGAAAGCCGTCAAATGCGGCTACCAGACCGACGAGAACGAGGATCCCTTGACCCGGCTCAACTGGTCTTCCAATGTGGTCAGTGCCGACCAAAGTTCCCTTTTTCTGCCGGACAGACTGTCCGAGGAAGGGATATCGGTCAGTATGGATTCCCGCAACGGGGTGGTCAAGTTCAGCGTAAGCGATGAAAGTGCACTGGTCGAGGGAAAGGAGTATGAACTGGTTTTCTTTCTGTCCCCGGGGAGGGCTTATCATACCAGGAGGCTGAAGTTGACCGTGCTGCCGGAGTGCGTCCTGGAAGGAAGCCCCGACTATCTTTACGTTGGTCAGAAACGTAAATTGAATGTCCTGCATTCCATAGGCGAGTATTCCGTAACAGTAAGGTCGGGCGCTTCCTGCATAGACATAGACAGTAATGATCCTTCTATCATATATGGGAAGAAAACCGGTACTGTGGTTCTGCGGCTGAAGAGTTCGAGGCCCGTGGATGACCCTGATATGGATGTGAGCCTCAAGGTCGAACGGCCGTACATCTACAGTATTTACCAAGCTATTCCCGTAGCCGCTTTTCTGGATGGCGTGCCACGTGACCTGGAGTATTACATAAGGAATAACACAACCAGGGAAGAACTTGACAAGAATGATTTTGACCCCGAGCGACTGGCCAGGTATATACCCGCTACGGTGCGGCACGAACCGAACGGCGATTTTGACCCGGAGGTGTTCCTGGACTATAATCCATACACTATGCAGCTGGCCGTAAAGAAACTCTACGACACCAGATACATTCTCGATTACTGCAACGAAAACGGTTTTGCCGATTGTATCCGCACGACTTATGAGGGGTATCCTGAAATTGTCGTGGATGTCTATATACGCACTCCGTTCGCAACATACAACAGCAGCCTGGGAACTTATGAACTTACCGGTCTGGTAGACTTCAACAGCGGCAACTCATTCACGACTATGATTAATATGGTTGCCGCCAAAGAAACGGCGAGGTTTGAGTATTCGGGAAAGATGAATGCGGAGTTTGAGATAGGAGCCCCCGATCCCGCTGTGGCGAACAGTGAATTCCGCCTTTCATTTCCTTTTGCAGAACAGGAAAAATATCTGGGGGAGGATACAGGTGACAGGACTGTTACTGCCATAATTAAGAATGCCATAAGCGGGGAGGAGATAAGTTACGATTACAAACTGTCCATAAAAGGCCGGATGGGACTCGCACTGGTGCTGCAGCCGATGGGAAATGATATCAGGGATGCCGTTGTGCGCCTGTGCTGGAAAGACAGTTGGAGAAAGGCTTTGAATGAGAATGGGGGACGCGGGACTTTGGCCGGTGTCAACTCTGCGGGGGACATCAATGACTATTTCAGCCTTCAGGGAGCTGTGAAACTGAATGGCGCAACCCACACGGTAGGTGAGCTGTGGCCGTCCGAGCCCTCTGTGACATACGAGAACCTGACTCTTCAGGACTGCTTGGACTTTATGTCGTCCCATAAGATTAAAATATCGCCGCGCGGCGATATGAGAAACAGTGTGGACGGGAAGTCATACTATATTTCGAACAACAAGAATCTTACCATTGAAAAGAATGCGGATTCCAAGGGTAATTGCATTTGGACAGGCTGTTTTGTGCCCGATTCCGGAGGCGGTTGCTGGGTCGATTGTGCGTTATAGTTTCTGTTGGTGTAAATTTATTCCGCAGGGGGGTCGCAGGTGATTTTTTTTTGTATATTTGCCCTGCGAAAATTACAGCATTTTTCGCCCCGGGTGTAAATGGAAAATTATATAATCGATATTCAGCATCTGAGCAAGTCTTTTGGAGACAAGAAAGTGCTGCGTGATATCAATATCAAGGTCCGCAAAGGCGAGTTCGTCACTCTTTTAGGTCCTTCCGGATGTGGAAAGACAACGATTCTGCGCCTTATTGCGGGCTTTCTTGCCCCAAACGAGGGGACTATTCTCCTGGATGGGAAGGACATCGGAAATCTGCCACCTTATCAAAGGCCGCTGAATACCGTATTCCAGCGCTATGCGTTGTTTCCGCACCTGGACGTGTACGACAATATAGCCTTCGGCCTCAAACTCAAGAACGTTCCTCAGAAAGATATCGACGCCAAGGTCCGCAAGGTCCTTCGCCTTGTGAATATGGAGGATTATGAAGAAAGGGACGTGGATTCTCTTTCCGGAGGACAGCAGCAGAGGGTGGCTATAGCAAGGGCGCTGGTCAATAAACCCAAGGTGCTGCTGCTCGACGAGCCGCTCGCTGCACTTGATCTCAAGATGCGTAAAGATATGCAGATTGAACTCAAGGAGATGCACGAAAAACTTGGGATTACCTTCGTGTACGTTACTCATGATCAGGAAGAAGCTCTTACCCTCAGCGATACCATAGTGGTTCTCAATGAAGGAAAGATACAACAGGTAGGCACCCCCACCGATATATACAATGAGCCGGTGAACTCGTTTGTAGCCGACTTTATTGGGGATTCCAATATCCTGGACGGAACTATGCTTTGCGACCGCAAGGTGAAGTTCATAGATGAAGAATTCGACTGTGTTGACGAAGGATTCGGAGAGAACACACCGGTCGAGGTCGTAGTGCGCCCCGAGGACGTGAACATTAAGAAGGATAAGTCAAAGGCGCAGTTCTTTGGAACTGTAACTTCCTGTACTTTTAAAGGCGTTTATTACCAGTTGTTTATTAATACAGACAAAGGTTATGAGCTGATGGTTCAGGATTATCATAAGTTTGAGGTGGGAGACCGCGTTGGAATGCAGATTACTCCTGAAAACATACAAGTTATGCATAAGGAGAGGACTTGCAACAGTTTTAAGGCTGTGGTTGTAGATTCCAACCATCTGGAGATGCTCGGTGGCGTGTTCGAGTGCTGCAAAACTGACATCGAGCCGGGAACAAAAGTCCGGGCCGAAGTTGATTTCGACAAAATCGACCTTATGGACCATCAGGACGAAGGTTCTGCCGCCGGCCAGGTGCATTCTATCATTTACAAAGGTAACCATTACCATCTGACTATCCTTACCGACAAAAGGAAACATATATTTGTAAACACCAACGACGTTTGGGACAAACGGGATCTTGTAGGTATCAGAATTGAACCAAAGGACATAAAGATTGTTGAGGTAAATGAAGATTAAGCGATCCAGTTGGAGCCTTCCCTATTTTATCTTTTTGCTGCTTTTTGTGGCATTGCCCCTTGTACTTATCGCTGTTTATGCCCTGCAGGACAGTTCGGGCCGTTTCACTCTCGATAATATAAGCCGGTTCTTTTCCGACGCCGATGCCCTTTCCACTTTTGCGCTGTCGTTGGAAGTGGCAATCGAGAACACTCTCATCTGCCTTGCGCTGGGGTATCCGGCAGCCTGGATTCTGGCTAACCGCAAATACAACAGCAGTGCTGTGACAATCATTCTGTTCATACTTCCAATGTGGATAAACGCCCTTATGAGGACGCTTGCCACGGCCGAACTTTTCAATATGCTGGGCGTGACTCTTGGCAAGGGAACGCTCCTGTTCGGTATGGCGTATGATTATCTGCCGTTTATGGTATATCCCATCTACAATATTCTGAAGAAGATTGACCCGTCCTATGCCGAGGCTGCCGAAGACCTTGGAGCAACTCCCTTGAAGGTCTTCCTGAAGGTAACCCTGCCTCTTTCGGCTCCGGGAATCATAAGCGGGGTAATGATGGTATTTATGCCTACGGTTTCCACTTTCGCAATCTCGGAATTCCTTACAAACAGCAAGATAAAGCTCTTCGGAACCATCATTCAGGAGAATATCAATTCTTCTATGTGGAATTATGGAGCGGCCCTTTCGCTCATTATGCTGGTAATTATAGGTATTACCACTTTGTTTGACAACAAATCGAGCTCTGCGGCTCAGGAGGGAGTGATATGATGAAGAAATTCATTGCCAAAGCCTATATCTGGCTGCTGCTCGCTCTGCTCTATGCCCCCTTGCTGTTCATAGCGGTGTTCTCATTCACGGAGTCCCGGGTTCTTGGCAACTGGACAGGCTTTTCGGTCAAACTTTACCAGAACCTATTCCTGGCCAAGATGCAGGGTTCGGCCACTCTGCTTTCGGCCCTGGAAAACACTCTGCTCATCGCTGTCATAGCCGCGATGCTGTCCACAATGCTGGGAACCGTTGCCGCAATTGGCATTTTCAACCTGAAGGGTCGCAAACGGCAGACTATGAATCTGCTCAACAGTATCCCTATGGTGAATCCGGACATTATTACCGGCGTATCGCTTTTCCTGCTGTTCGTATTCCTGCACATTTCCCAGGGCTATGTAACTGTCATTCTGGCACACGTGACTTTCTGCACGCCGTATGTGGTGCTGAGCGTGATGCCCCGCCTGTCCCAGATGAACCCCAATATATACGAAGCTGCAATGGATTTGGGCGCCACGCCGTTCCAGGCGCTTGTGAAGGTGATGGTTCCAATGCTTCGTCCCGGAATGGTGAGCGGTTTCATGCTGTCTTTTACAATGTCGCTCGACGATTTTGTGGTGACGTTCTTTACTCGCGGGACCATTGGCCTTGATACCTTGTCAACGTACATTTACACCGATGCGCGCAAGGGAGGTCTCACTCCGGAACTGCGTCCGCTTATGACACTTATATTCCTAATAATATTAATTCTGCTCGTAATAATCAATGTACGGCAGGCTAAAACCCAGAAGAAAAAAGTATGAAAAGATTTGCATTGCTCGTTCTTGCGGCTCTGATCGCGATTTCCTGCAATAGCGACAGAGAGCACGTTCTCAAGGTGTACAACTGGTCGTGTTACATCGACGAAACGGTTATTCCGGAATTTGAAGAATGGTACAGACAGCAGACCGGAGAGGATATCAAAGTAATTTACCAGACTTTTGATATCAATGAGACTATGCTCTCCAAGATTGAGAAAGGCCACGAAGACTTCGACGTTGTGTGCCCTTCGGACTACATCATTGAGAGGATGCTCAACAACGATATGCTGCTTCCCCTCGACTTTTCAGTCTTGAGCGATGAAATCAATTACATCGACAATAACCGTTCTCCTTATATAACGGAGGTATTCTCGAAGATCAATCCCAATATCGATGCCAACAAATATTCGGTAGCTTATATGTGGGGTACTACAGGTCTTCTCTACAATGCGAAGTACGTTACCGACGACGAGGCATTCAGCTGGAATATTCTCACCAACCCCAAATTCGCCGGCAAAATCTTCATAAAGGATGCCCCCAGGGATGTCTATAGCCCCATCCTTATGTATCTGAACCGGGAGCGCCTGGCCAGCGGAGAAGTTACTATGGACGAGCTTATGCTGGATTCGTCGGATGAAAGCATTGCCGCCGTAGAAGAGTATATGAAGCAGGTGAAGGAGCTTGTGGCCGGATGGGAAGCCGATTTCGGAAAGGAGCAGATGACAAAGGAGAGGGGCTACATAAGTATGAACTGGAGCGGAGATGCAGTGTGGGCAATCGAAGAGGCAGCCGAGATTGGCGTTGACCTGCGCTATCAGATTCCTTCCGAGGGCAGCAATATCTGGCTTGACGGTTGGGTGATACCCAAGTATGCGCAGAACCGCAAAGCCGCCACGTATTTCATAGACTTTATGTGCCGCCCGGACATTGCAATCCGCAATATGGACGTTACAGGCTATGTTTCAGCCAACGGCAATATGGAGGTACTGGAATCTCAGATCGACGAATCCTATGAACCTATCGACCTCAGCTATTTCTTTGGAGAGGAGGCTTCTGCGGTATGCGTGAATCCCGTTCTGTACCCCGACCGTTCATCCATTGTTAACTGCGCACTTATGCACGACTGGGGCGAAGAGTCCGGCAAACTGCTGGCAATGTGGTCCAGAATTAAGGGAAACAATGCAAATTCAACAACGGTGATAGTGGTATCCATAGCTTTGGCCGCCCTTCTTGCTTTTGCTCTGTATCGTAAATTCGGTTCAAAGAAACGCCGTGCAGGAAAAAGAACAAAATAGATGAGAGATATGAAAAATTCCACAGTAACTTTTAAACTTATTCTTTTCAATTTCCTTGAGTTTGCCGTATGGGGAGCCTATCTTACCTCCCTGGGGCGTTATCTCGGAAACATAGGAATGGGCCCTAACATAAAGTGGTTCTATGCCATGCAGGGCATCGTTTCTATATTTATGCCGGCTTTGATGGGTATCCTGGCCGACAAGTATATGCAGGCTCAGAAGGTGTTCTCGCTGTGTCATGGACTGGCCGGTGCATTTATGCTTGCCGCCGGTTTCTATTGTATGAATGCCGGGGCCGCCGTTACCTTCCCCACGCTGTTTACCCTGTACAGCCTGAGTGTGGCTTTCTTTATGCCTACCATTGCCCTGGGCAATTCGGTATGCTATAAGACCTTGGAACTTAACGGAAAAGACCCTGTGAAGGATTATCCTCCCATAAGAGTGTTCGGAACCGTGGGCTTCATTTGCAGTATGCTTGTCACAAACTGGCTCGTCATAGACGGAAAGGCCCTGCAGGATTCGTACACCCAGCTTTTGTCGTCGGGAATCCTGAGTCTGGTGCTGTGCCTTTACTCGCTCACTATGCCGGCCTGCCCCGTGGAGAAGAAAGAGTCCAAGAGTCTGGCAGAGTCATTGGGCCTTAAGGCTTTCGCTCTGTTCAAGGACCGCCAGTTCGCAATTTTCTTCATCTTCTCTATGATGCTTGGAGCTTCGCTTCAGATAACCAACGGTTATGCCAACACCTTCCTTGGATCATTCGGTGAGGACCCTCGTTTTGCAGATACCTTTGCGGTAAAGAATTCGAATGCGCTCATTGCACTGTCGCAGGCTTCGGAGACCCTTTGCATACTGCTTATTCCGTTCTTTATGAAGAAGTTCGGCATTAAGAAGGTGATGCTCATCGCAATGTTCGCGTGGGTGTTCCGCTTCGGCCTCTTCGGCCTTGGCCAGCCCGATATGCCCGGTGTGCTGCTCTTCGTGCTGAGTTGTATTGTTTACGGTGTGGCCTTTGACTTTTTCAATATTTCCGGCTCACTGTATGTGAATGAGAATACCTCAAAAGACATAACTTCCAGCGCGCAGGGCCTGTTTATGCTTATGACCAACGGCCTGGGGGCCACTATTGGAACTCTGGCGGCCGGCGCAGTGGTGGATGCCTGCGTTTACAATGCCGATGTTCCCAACTGGTCCAACGCCTGGTACATATTTGCGGCATATTCCCTGGTAGTTGGAATTGCATTTGCAATCCTCTTTAAGGACCCTTCCAAGAAAGCGCAATAATGAAGTTTACGAAATTATCTCAGGACCCTCTCTGCGCAGCCCGCGCCGGTTTGCTTGAAACCGATCACGGGACTGTGCAAACGCCCATCTTTATGCCTGTAGGCACGGTGGGAAGTGTAAAGGGTGTGTATCACCGCGACCTCAAGGAGGACATAGGTGCAGAGATAATTCTCGGGAACACGTACCATCTTTATCTCCGGCCCGGACTGGATATTCTCAGGCAGGCCGGAGGACTGCATTCTTTCGAGAACTGGGACCGCCCCATCCTTACCGACAGCGGCGGCTTCCAGGTCTTTTCGCTTACTTCCATAAGGAAGATTACCCCGGAGGGCTGTACTTTCCAGTCTCATATCGACGGTTCCCGGCATACTTTCACTCCCGAGAACAACGTTGATACCCAGCGCGTCATAGGAGCCGACATTATGATGGCCCTGGACGAATGCTGCCCCGGAGATGCCGACCATAACTACGCGCAGAAATCCCTCAAGCTTACGCAGAACTGGCTGGAACGTTATGCGGCCCGTTTTCGGGAGACCGAGCCGCTGTATGGGTATGAGCAGACTTTCTTCCCCATAATTCAGGGATGCGTCTATCCCGACCTGCGTCTGCAGGCCGCAGAACATGCCCTGGGTTTCGCCGATGTGGGCATAGCCATAGGCGGGCTTGCCGTGGGTGAGCCCACCGAGCAGATGTACAGTGTGCTGGAACTGCTGAATCCGGTAATTCCCCAGGACAAGGCCCGCTACCTTATGGGCGTGGGAACACCGGCCAACCTGCTGGAAGGAATAGAGAGGGGAGTGGATATGTTCGACTGCGTAATGCCCACCCGCAACGGGCGCAACGCAATGCTCTTTACCTGGAACGGCATTATGAATATGCGCAATGCCAAGTGGGAGAACGATTTCAGTCCTCTGGACCCCGACGGCACATCGTTTGTGGACAGAATCTACAGCAAGGCGTACCTGAGGCACCTGTTCATTGCGGGGGAGATGTTTGCCGCAATGATTGCAAGCGAGCATAATCTGGCCTTTTATCTGGACGTGGTGAAGACTGCGCGCGAGCACATTCTGGCCGGCGATTTCAAGAGCTGGAAGGATTCCGTAATCGGCAAACTGACTCAGAGACTATGATGAATTTGCGTCCGACACTCATAGACAGGTATATTGTAAAGAAGTTCATTTTGTCCTTCTTGCTGTCTCTGCTTGTCATAATAACCATAGTCATAGTCTTTGACATTTCTGAAAAGATTAGCAAGTTCGTAGAGTATCACGCCCCTCTGGAAGCTGTAATCTTCCAGTACTACGTGAACTTCATCCCGTACTTCATCAATATGTTCTCGCCGTTGTTCGTGTTCATTACGGTAATTTTCTTTACCTCCAGGATGGCCGCCAACTCCGAGATAATTGCCATTCTCTCGGGAGGCATAAGCTACCGCCGGTTAATGGTGCCGTATATGTTCTCGGCCGCGGTGATTGCATTTATGTCCCTGATGCTCAATCTCTACGTTATCCCGCGCTCCAATGAGGTGAGGGTGGCGTTCGAGGCCAAGTACGTGCGCTCCCACGTCGATTTCAAGCGCAGCAACATACACTATATGATAGCTCCCGGCGAGTTTGTGTTCGTGGAAAGTTTCAGCGACTGGAACAAGACGGCCTACCGCTTCACCCTCGAAGAGATACAGGACGGAAGGATGGTGAGCAAGCTGAGCGCCGACCGGGCGGTGTGGGACAGTACTATGGGCGGATGGCATCTCGAAAACTATTTCCTCAGGAATTTCTCGGAGGGACTTAAGGATGAAGTCAAGGTGGGGGCAAAGATGGATACCATAATCCCTCTTACCGTAACCGATTTCTACTGCAATGAAAAGACCGTGCAGACTCTCTCTACCCGAAACCTGAACCAGCTCATAAAAACTCAGAAGATGCGCGGAGACTCCAATGTCATATATGCGCAGATAGAGAAGAACAACCGTATAAGCCTGCCTTTTTCGGCATTTATCCTTACCATAATAGGCGTTTCCCTGAGCTCTCACAAGAGAAGGGGAGGAATTGGATGGAACGTGGCTTTGGGTATTGCCCTGGCCTTCTCATACATCCTGTTTATGCGCTTCTCGCAGATGTTCGTGTTCACCGGTATGCTCCCGCCCGGGATAGCTCTGTGGATACCCAACGTGCTATATTCGTTCATAGCTTTTTACCTATATAAAAGAGCGCCCAAGTAATGAAAGTTAAAGTCATCAACAAATCTGGAATGGCTCTCCCGGCCTATGCAACGGGAGCTTCGGCCGGAATGGATGTGCGGGCCGCAGTGGAGACTCCGGTTACCCTCGCCCCTTTGGGCAGGGCGGTCATACCCACCGGCCTTTTTCTTGAAATTCCGGTAGGATATGAGGTTCAGGTACGCCCCAGGAGCGGCCTGGCCGCAAAGAAAGGTATTACGGTGCTCAATGCGCCGGGAACCATCGATGCCGACTACCGCGGCGAGGTTTGCGTGATTCTGGTGAATCTTTCGCAGGAACCTTTCGTGGTGGAAAGAGGGGAGCGCATTGCCCAGCTGGTGCTTGCCAGGCACGAGGTTATGGATTGGGAATCGGTAGAGGTTCTGGAGGAGTCGGAACGCGGAGAAGGTGGATTCGGAAGTACAGGTACAAAATGATAGAGTTGTATAAAAAATATTGCGAATGCGGTTACAAGGTAATCACAGACAGCCGCGCCATTGAGGGCGGAGAGATCTTCTTTGCACTGAAGGGTGAGAATTTCGACGGCAATGCCTATGCGATGAAGGCGCTGCAGGACGGAGCCCGATGGGCCGTTGTGAACGGCGATGCCGCTCTGCCGGAGGATGAACGTCTCATAAAGGTTGATGACCCTTTCACCACTCTGCAACAACTTGCTGTTTATCATAGGAATCACGTGCTCGAAGGCCGTCATCTGCCAGTTATTGGGCTTACCGGAACGAACGGCAAGACCACTACGAAGGAACTCATTTCTGCCGTGCTTTCCCGCAAATTCAAGGTTACGGCCACGCAGGGGAATCTGAACAACGACATTGGCGTGCCTCTGAGCCTTTTGAAAATAACCCCCGAGACACACATAGCCGTTATTGAGATGGGGGCGAGCCATCCCGACGACATTGCCAAACTGGTGAAAGTGAGTCAGCCGGACTACGGGCTCATTACAAACGTGGGCAGGGCGCATCTTCTGGGATTCGGCAGTTTCGAAGGGGTGAAGGCCGCGAAGGGTGAACTTTACAAATATCTTTCTTCCCGCAACGGCAGTGTGGTTTTCCTTAACAATGACGACCCCGAACTCAGGGGAATGTCGGTGGAGTGGGTCAAGAGCCATATCTGGCCCTACGGAGTGCGTTACGACGGTGCCCGCGTGCTGGAAACATCTCCCGAAAAGCCCTACCTGCGCATTCGCCTTAAGAACGGCACTACCGTGAGCACCAATCTGGTAGGCTCGTACAATGCCTCCAACGTAATGGCTGCCCTGGCCATAGGCCGATATTTCGGTGTGCCCGATTCCGACGCCGTTGCCGCTGTGCAGGAATATGTTCCCAAGAACAACCGTTCCCAGCTGCAACGCAGCCGGTACAATACCCTCATCATAGATGCCTATAATGCGAACCCCTCTTCTATGAGTGCGGCTCTCGACAACTTCGGGGCAATGACCGCGCCGGCAAAGCTGGCCCTGCTGGGAGATATGCGCGAGCTGGGCGCCGATTCGGAGTCCGAGCACAGAAAGGTTGTCCGCAGGCTGGCCGACGAGAATATTCCCGCCATAGTGGTGGGCGAAGAGTTTGGGAAGGCCCTGAAGGCCGAAGGCCTGGAATTGCAGGGCTGGTTTGCCACTTCCGCCGAACTCGCTTCTTTCCTGGAACAGCATCCGGTAAAGGACACTGCGGTGCTGGTTAAGGGCTCCCGCGGAATTATGATGGAAAAAGTTATCGATAAACTCTGATTACCAATTGAATGCATATTGAACCCTCCATTCCGAAGTGGTGGGTTTTTCTGTTTCCCTGCGGTACAGCACCGCACCGGCCCTGATGTTCAGCCTATGGGTGAACCGGGGTTTTCCTCCACCCAGAATGAAGCCTCCGGTGATGGATGCGCTGAATCCTTTTCCGTAGCGGGCCGGCACGTTGAAACTTCCGGGTACTTCGCGCTGATAAACGTAGATTCTGTCGTCCCAACTGGCAATGTCGAAATATTCGGCGTGCAGGAAGCAGTTCAGGATCCCGTTCTTGAATCCGGCTTCGGCGAGCGCCAGCCAGGCGAAATTCCGGCACAGGGTGCAATCGCCGCGCAGGCTGGCTTGCCAGGACCCGGAGGATGCTTTCAGTTCGGCCCTGAGTTCATTCCTCAGGGCGGCGGCTTTGGAGTTGTCGGGGATTTGCCCGCCTTTCCAACGGATGGCATATTTCAGGGTTGGGGACAGAGTGAAAATTCCGGCCTGTATTGTGGAAGAGAATTTTACCGATGACTTGGCCTGCAGGATTCTCTTTTCCGGGCGGTAGGCGGCGTCGACGGCAATGTTCAGCCACAGATAGCGCAGCACCGCCGCCAGGCCCGCTTCGTCGGAATTCTTCGAGAAACTTCCTGGAGCTCCGCTCCACTTTGCCCGGAAAGCGGGGGAGTAGTACCTTGCGGTCAGCCCCCAGGCAACTTTCCACTTCGGGTCCATTCGTATTCCAGCGATGACCGCCGGGGCCCTGCTCCCGAACTCCAAGGCCGCCTCGCCGTAGAAATCGGCTTTGCCCAGCCGGAATTTCCAGTTTGCCGACACCACTTGAGTGCCGGCTCCTGCCACCGCCGAGATTCCGCACTGCCCCTGCTTCCAAAGGTAGTTCAGGTTGGCCAGGGCGCTCAACCGCAGGACTTCCTTCTCCTGTTCAAGATTGGTCCCGGCCGACAAGGTCCACGGCCCCCAGCTGAACTCTGCGGCCACACCGTTGCAGGCGGCCGATGTGGATTGCGATGCGCTCACCCCGCTCTCTCTTCGCGAAAGGGCCTCGACCGTTGCTAACCCGCTCATCCTCATCCCACTCCATACTGCAAGCCCTTGAGCGAACCGGGCGTTGTAATTTCCTATGACCACTTTGCTCAAGGGCCCGTTGCCATACCGGGCCGCCGACAGATTCAACGGCCTCGCTTTCTTGGAGCTCGCAAATAGGCTCCACCGGTCATTCCATTCCATAGAGGCTTTGGTCAAATACGAATTGCTGCCGTAGCGTCCGGTGGCCTGACCGTGAAAAGATTTCCTCGAAGAGGACCGGCCGGGTATGTCATAGCCACTCAGGTCGACGTATTCCCGCAGCGCATCGGCAAATTCTGCGTTCCATCCGTCCAGGCGTGCGAGTTCTGCGAAAGAGAGAATGTCCCCGCTGCGCTCCCGATACTCCAGCAGGGAGGCAATCTGGAAGGCAGAAAACAGGCCGGTTTCCACAAGGCGGCTTTTGGAGGCCCGGTTTATACTTATTGGATGGGCGGCCAGATGACAGAACCGCTCCGCCGTCTCCTCGTCCATATCTTCGGGGCAGAGCGCCCCGCTCAGAAACAGTGATGCGGCGCTCTGCAGAAGAATGCAGGCCACCGCTGTGACAAGCCCGTGAATCATAGCATTAAGTTTGGTTTTGGCAAATATGGAAAAACTTATCCGTTTTATTTCAAATAAAACGTTTATCTAACAGAAATAGTTAGTATATTTACATACTGAAATGTTTCGTACTTTGGACAGTACGATTCTTTTGCGCATAAATGGACAATATTGAACTAAGAGGAAAATCATTCAAGCTGTATATGCCCAACGAGGAAATCCTCGCTTGTATAGATGGCGTTGCAGAGAAAATCAACAGAGATTATGCTGGAAAGCAGGTGATGCTGCTTTGCGTGCTCAACGGCGCAATACTGTTTACCGCAGAACTTATGAAGAGGCTCAATGTGGAGTGCGAACTGGCTTCCATAAAGCTGACATCGTATAGCGGCACGCAGAGGATGAATGAAGTACACGCCGCAACTTCCCTTGTAGGCGACGTTAAAGGCAAGAACGTAATTATCTGCGAAGATATTGTGGACAGCGGAAACAGTATGGAGTTCCTGCTGGGATACCTTAAGGACCTTGGCGCAGCGGACATCAAGATATGCACTATGCTGTTCAAGTCGCAGATATTCAAGAAGGCATTCAAGGTAGACTATATTGGAAAGTCCATCCCGAATGTTTTCATACTGGGCTTCGGTCTTGACTATGAGGAATTCGGTCGCAATTACAAGGATATATACATAATTAATGAACAATAATATGCGGTATTTCATTCTTTTCGGGCCTCCGGGTGCTGGCAAGGGTACTCACGCCGGAGCAATTGCAAAAAAGTACAATCTCAGGCATATTTCTACGGGAGAACTTCTCCGTGCCGAAATTGCCGCCGGAACAGAACTCGGACTCCACGCACAGAGTCTTATCTCTGCCGGTTCGCTTGTTCCCGATTCTGTCGTTGAAGGAATGATAGAGAAAGCGTTCGATACCATAAAGGATGTGGACGGATTCCTGCTCGACGGTTTTCCCAGAACGCTGGGGCAGGCACAGGACCTCGACAAAATTCTGGAGAAGAGGGGAGAGAAGGTCGATGCCGTAATCTCCATAATGATTCCCGACGAGGTGGTTCACGAAAGAATCAAGCATCGTGCAACGGTGGAAGGCCGTGCCGACGACGCATCGGACGAAGTCGTATCTAACCGAATCAAGACATATCATAACCAGACCGAGCCCCTTATCGACTACTACAAAAAGGCTGGCAACTATCACGAGGCCGCCGGTCATCCCGGTACAATTGAGCAGAACCAGGCACGTATCCTGGCTATGATTGACAAAGAAATAGGCTAGCGGTAAGCGCTATAATCCTATCTTCTGTATACACCGCATCAGTTCAACGGTGTTCCCAACTCCCAGTTTTCTGAAGAGATTGTTCTTGTGAACGGCCACCGTTCCTATACTTATACCAAGCTCGTCTGCGATTTCTTTGTTCAGTTTACCCTGAGCGGCCAGACGGGCTATTTGCGTTTCGCGTCTGGTGAGTTTTACCTCGGGTATTGGAATTTCGTCATCTGAGATCTTGTTTACTTCTTCAAGTTTTGACGTTACCGAGCGGGCTATGGATAAAAGGGCCTCTTTCTGCAGGTTGGCTTTAATCAGGCTGGCATTTCTGGCCTCCGCCTGCTTCAGGTTGCACCTGAGGATGAAAACGGTGATAAGCGCCAGGCAAATGAGCAGCACGCAAAGAACGGCAATGTATGTGAGCATACGGCTGTGCTGTTTTTCGGCCGCAAGCTGACGTTCTCTTTCGAGACGGGGGAATTCCAGATTGCAAAGCATCAGATTTATGCCCAGAGCCTCGACCATTGGCACAAAATCCAAAGAATCCGCCATCTTGCGGTATTTTTCCGATGCGGGGTCGTCCGAGGGAAGAATTTCGCAGAGAATATTGCAGGCAGTGTACATTTGAGACTGGTCGTAACCCCATCTGGTCTCGTCCAGCATCTTTTCGTAATAGATGCGCGCCGTTGCGGTGTCGCCCCTCTCTATGGCATTGTTTCCGAGCTTGAGATATGCCTGAGGAACATACGTCCTGCCTTTTCCCCTTACGTAAAGCCATTCGACAGCCTTGGAATAGAGAGAATCGCTTATTCTGTGCTCCCCGGCCCGGGAATAGCAGTCTCCAAGCTGCATAAGCAGCTGGCCTATTGTATTCTCGTTGTTCGATTGATAGGCTATCTGCAGTCCTTCGCCTGCATAGGACAAAGCTTTTTCAGCATTGCCCATAGCTAGATTGATGCGGCTGGCATCCAGATATCTCAAAGCCTGGGAGCCTGTTCTGCCAAGTACTTTCCCCAGACCTATCGAGCGTTGGATGTACTTCTCGGCCTCGGTATAATTCCCGGCTTTCTCGTAGATTCCGGCAATGTTGGAAAGGGAGGATGTAAGAGGAATCATATTGCGGCCGGTTCCTATATAATCGCAGCATTGTTTGTAATACTGCGCGGCTCCCATACCGTCGCCGTTGTCGATGCATTCCTGTCCTTTGCGGCACCATTCTTTTATCTGTGCGCTTCCGCCGATGGTCAAACATATATACAAAAGGGCTAACAGTCTCATAAATCAAGATTTATAGTATGGTACATTTTGACATATACAAAAATAGTTATAATCCGGCGGAGGTGAATGGCCCTGAATCTAAAGAATATTTATAGATATCGATAATCCAAGGCTTCCAGGCTGTATTCAGACTGGAATATTCGATATTTTTGTTCCTGCTGAACACGAAAATCAAGATAGAAAATGAAACGAAAAATTTATTTGACGCCGACGGCGGAGACAGTGGCTTTTAAGGTCGTTAAACTGCTGTGTCAGAGTGGAGCCAATGATGTGAACTTTGGAGACAACGGAGCAGCCGGGTTGCCCATTAATGAGGATGATATAAATTTTGGAGGGGCTTTCTAATGAAAAAAATATTCAGAACACTCGCAGTGCTTGCAGTTCTGGCACTGGCTGTTTCCTGTCAGAAGGAAAGTGTGAAGCAGGAATTCGGAAAGAAGAAAATCGATATGCATATCATTGCCAACCAAGGCGGTACCAAGACAGCCCTGATTTCCGAGAACGGAGCCCTTGTACCTTATTGGACGGAAGGCGACCGGGTAGCTGTCCTCGAACTCATCTATTCTAAGTTTGAAAAGGACAGTAAAGACTGGACCGGACCGGAGGATTGGCCGGAAATGTGGTATTATTCAGACCCTGTTGCGACCCAATCGAAGGTTGCCGATTTCTCGATTAACCTGGAGGTAAGGGCAAAGAACCCCGATGAGAAGTACCATTATATTGCAGTATATCCGGCATCGAGCTTCCGCTCCTACGAATGGACCGGGAATGATGACATTTTCGGAGACTGGTGCAAGCGCTGGAGCGCGATGGCCCCCGATATTCAAGGTTTGGAACAGATTCCGGCCCATCCTACGGCCATCGTGGAAATTCCGATTGACCAGGCTCCTGCTCCGGGGTATTTCGACCCCAATGCCGACGTGCTGGTGTCCGATATCCTCGATTCCGAAACTCAACCCGAAAGCGTAAATATGAAGTTCGCCAGGGTCGGTTCTGTGCTGAAGATTAACTTTACCGGACTGCCGGAAGGTTTCCAACCTTTGAGGGGAGAACTCAAATGCGATGAATCCTGGCCTGCCGCCTATCTTATGGAATACGATTCATATCTGCACAAGATAGGAGTATATAGCAAGCCTTCAAACGAGATCCGTTTCGATTTGTACCAATATCCACAATGCGAGGCGAAAGCCCCGTTGACCGTTTGGCTCAGAACCATTTCGGGTTCTATACGGGAATGGTTTACTGTAAATGTTTACGGAACTATGGGCGAGGATGAGGTTGTGTTTACGAAGAATGTAAAGCTTGAAAAGGCTCTGAATATCCCCGATGGCGGAGTGACCGAAATAAATGTCGAACTGTTCCAGGGATATAACGTAAATGCTTATTTGAGTAATGAGTCGGTAGAAGAGACCAGCATAAGCGCCACTGTGCATTTCGTGGTTGACGGCCCCGGGTATTCGGCTATCGAATACGGAGTGCTTTTCGCCGAAGGGGAGTTCTATGAAGAGCACGATCCCTCGTGGCAGAAAACGGTCCTTACCGTGGATGAATTTGGGCAGGCAGACGTGAATCTTACGGGCCTTAAGCCTGAGACCTACTATACCATTGCCCCGTATGTCATTA
The DNA here is from genome assembly GCA_024401895.1 of Bacteroidales bacterium. Taxonomy (GTDB): domain Bacteria; phylum Bacteroidota; class Bacteroidia; order Bacteroidales; family UBA932; genus Cryptobacteroides. The sequence goes on along the minus strand of JAKSKE010000007.1, from coordinate 914 downwards.
TTGACGGAGATACTTATTGGGCAGGAAACTCTGTGAGAAAAACGCTCGAGCATTATACTTATTCACAGCCCGATGCGGTTGACCTTGGCCTGAGCGTTAAATGGGCTTCTTTCAACCTCGGAGCAACGAAGCCGTGCGAGAATGGCTATCACTATGCCTGGGCAGAGACCGTACCCAAGAAAAATGCTCCGGGCTATGACTACAAGTGGCAGGGCTCTGAGAAATATTCAATTACATCGGGGACTGGCACAATGGATGCCTCCGACGACGCGGCTGCCGTCAACCTAGGCAACGGCTGGAGGCTGCCATCCACCGAAGAATGGTTGGAGTTGAAACAGAACTGCGATTGGGATGAGGAGACGCTTGAAGGTGTGGCCGGAATCCGCGCCAAATCGCTGAAAAACGGCAATTCTATATTCTTCCCTTATGCTGGATATGCCGAGTACAGTTATGACAGTCCCAGGTATGCAGGTTCCCGCGCCGGACTTATGACAAACCAATATACAACCGGAGAAAATTGCTATGAGGTAACTCTGCCCTGGTCTTATGATTACAGCACCCGGAAAATGGCCAATAGCCTCCTCTCGGTACGGGCTGTAAAATAAGCCATAGCGAAAGCTGCATAAACATTGAAAACGGCCACCATTAGGCCGTTTTTTTTATTGCAATCGACAGTGATGTATCGGCATCCGGCTCTATTGTCAGAAGAGTACCACTGCTTCACAAGACCGAGAATTTTAGAGCCGAATCCATGACCCTTATATTCTTCACTCACAGCAAGACGGCCGATTTGCATGTTGGGTGGCATTGGGAACATCATCATTTGATTCTAACAAAAAGCCATTCAAATCGGAATCTCGGCTCACCAGCAAAACCCTGTGTTTTCTATCCAGTCACATCATCTGCGCTTCGCC
>JAKSKE010000064.1 GCA_024401895.1 Bacteroidales bacterium | reverse complement strand
AAATATAGCAAAATATACTTTTGCGGCAAAATAAAAGCACAATATTACGAAGCTGTCAAATCGTATTTGACTGATATTCAGCGCATATCCCTAGGAATTGCTGTAGGAGTCACTCACCCCCTCAGATACTCAAAGGGATTCTATATTCTTACTCCAAAATGATTTTCAATTGCCATTACGTTTTCCGGGTGCGTGGGAATTGCCTCACAGGTACATCCAGACCGTAACGGCGGCGGAATCCGAAGATGAGGGAGAAGGAGAGGACTAGCGACATAATCTCGGCCGCATTTATCGAGTACCAGATGCCGTCTATTCCAAAGACGGAGGGCAGTATGAATACTGCCGAGAGTTCAAATACAAGGGTGCGCACGAAGGCGGCGACTGCGGAGACAATGCCGTTGTTGAGGGCAGTGAACCAGGCAGAGGTGAACATATTGAAACCGCAGATAATGAAACTCAGCATATAGATGCGGGTCGCGTGTACTGTGAGCGAGCACAGCTCCCGATCATATCCGACGAATATCCTTGCCAGCAGCGGAGCGCTCGTTTCGGCGAGGACTGTCATAAAAGTGCCACCTATCCCAATCAGAACCAGACTTTTGTGCAGAAGGCTCCTGAGTTCAGCGGTATTGCCGGCTCCGTAATTGAAAGAAATGACTTGCGAGATGCCCATATTATAGCCGATGAACACCGCAGCGAAGATGAATGCAAGATACATTACAATCCCGTATGCATCTACGCCAAAGGCACCTATGTATTTCATCAGCTGCCAGTTGTAGCATATGCCGACAACGTTCAGCGCTATGTTTCCAACAAACTCTGACATCCCATTGATACAGGCCTTGATGATGTCCCTGGCCGTTGTCCCTCCACGAACCAGTCTGAGATGCGTCCGGTTTCGTCTCGAGGCGAAGAACCACAGGGGGACGACCGCTCCCACGAGAAAGGAAATCGCCGTTGCTACCGCTGCTCCGTTTAGTCCCCACCCCAAGCCGGCAACGAAGACGGCGTCCAGAACAATATTGGCTACGCCGCATATTATACTCATTCTAGTCCCTATTTGTGGCAGTTCGGCCACCATATAGAATGGTTGGAACGCCATCTGAAGCATATAGCAGGGAAGAAATGCCGTTAGGATTCGGCCGTAGGATATGGCAAACGGCTCCATTACAGCGTCTGACCCCAACCATCTGACCACTTGAGGCATAAAGGCAAACAAGATGGCGCCTGTGATAATCCCCAACACGGAAGTAAGGCGAATCATACTTGAAAATATCCGGCTTGCTCTCTCCTTTTCCCCTTCTCCAAGAGTTTTGGCAACCAGCGCGCTTCCTCCCGAACCTATCATTATGCCAAGTGCACCCACGAGGGCGAAAGCCGGCCATATAAGATTCATACCGGCAAAAGCGTTGCTTCCCGCGAAATTGGATACGAAAAAGCCGTCAACGATACTGTACACCGAAGTCACAAGCATCATCAACACCATCGGTGCCATCGTTTTCACGATTCGCCGATATCCGTAATGTCCTGAAAGCTCTATCTTCATTTTCCGGGACTCAATGATGAAAGCCCGTCGGCTGCTCTAAAGGTCACTAATGGCTTTGAAGAGCGGCGAGGGTGGTGGCGCGAAGGTCGGTGCCCGGTTCATAATAGACGGCCGTTATTCCTTCGCGCCGGGCAGCCTCTACGTTAACGGGAGAATCGTCTATGAACAGTATTTCATCGGCCGGAAGGCCTATTCCCTCGATTGTACGACGGTATATTTCGGGATCGGGCTTGAGCAGTTTCATCCGGTAGGAAAGGAACATTCCGGTAAAGAGTTCCTCGGGTTCAAACCCTATTTCCTTGAAAATGTCCCGGCAGACGTCGAGGGCAATGGGATTGGTGTTGCTGAGCATATAGATGGGGTACTGCTGCGCTATCTCCTTCAGGAAAGCGACTTTCTGGGCCGGTACGCCGTGGATAAACTCCCGAAAGCACTCGTAAACCGTCTGCCTGGTAGTACCCGGGGCCGACAGCTCCAGCGTTATCCTGAAGAACTCTTCGGCATCTATGCGGCCGGCCTCAAGATCACCCCAGAAGCCCCTCTGGTGGAAGGTATCGATATATTCGTCTATAGATGTCATACCCGCCTTGGTGCGGAAGGCCTCCTTGCATTTTTCCATATCCAGGTCAAGTATGACCCCGCCCATATCGAATGCTATTGCTTTAATCATAAAAGTCTTGTCCTTTTTGTTCAAAAAACCGAATTATTCGCAAAAATAAACAATTTCGATGTTCCTCCGGATATAATTTATATCTTTGCACTCACAAAACGCCTTGGTGGTGGAATGGTAGACACGAGGGACTTAGACAGCTCTTTGAAATAATTATTTGGAAAACTCAATTTTGGTACCTACTTTTATGTGTTATAATATGAAAGCAAAGTATACTATTGAGGACTTAAAGAATGCAGTCATTGCGAGTAAATCCATAGCAGGTGTTCTTAGGGAACTTGGCTTACGACCAATTGGTGGTAATTACAGAACAATCCATCGATTAATCTCCAAAAATAACATTGACATTTCGCATTTTACAGGTCAAGGTTGGAATATTGGTTTAACTTTTAAACCCAAAAAGGCTATACCAGATTCTGAAATATATATTGAAAATTCAGAATATAGGTGTTCCTGGAGGTTAAGAGAACGTTATAAAAAAACAACAGGGATCTCTTATTGCGAACATTGTAAGTCAAAAGAATGGATGGGGCAACCTATTCCTCTAGAAATTCACCATAAGAACGGCATCAATACTGATAATCGCTTGGAAAACTTACAATTACTGTGTCCTAATTGTCATGCTCTAACAAATAATTATCGAGGAAGGGCACTTTTGAGTGCACTCTCTGAAAAGAGAGATGTAGAATGTCGTAAATTCAAGGAAACCTTAACGGGTAATGCTGATGGCAATCTTGAGCCAAGCCTTTAAAAAGGAAGGTGCAGAGACTAGACACGACACACCTAAAGAAGTTTCTATGGTGAAGGAATAGTCCAGACCACAAACAATTTCGGTGGCGAAAGCCATAGTGGCAAGAAAATCCCTTGGGCAGAAATGTCCGTGTGAGTTCGAGTCTCATCCGAGGCACATCAATCAGCTTTGCAGGTATCTGCAAGGCTGATTTTGTTTTGAGGCTGCCGCAAATCAATTCCTCGCTAGGCTGCAAAGTCCCGTCCACAACAGAGGGCCCTGGAAGGGCTTCGGTAAGGGGGTGTTGTGTACGACCCCCTCAAAATACCCTGCCGGTACACGGGCACCACCATTCCACGCAACTCAGAGCGTGCCAGCCGTGGACGGGATTAAATTTGGAAACGGCTGGCAATCAATGAGTTGCTAGGATCCCTTCCGTCAGATCGAGGAAGGGCCTT
>JAKSKE010000063.1 GCA_024401895.1 Bacteroidales bacterium | reverse complement strand
TCGGGAGCGGTATCACCTTCGTGAACATAACCGCATACAGGACAAATCCATTTAGTCATAATTGCTTATTTTTTTGCGAATTTAGCCCCTAATTCTGAATAAATCAAGATAGGAACAACAATATATGAACGTCTCGGAATATTTGATTAATTTTGCATTGCTATGAGAGAAAAGCTCTCTTTTTACACTATATGGGGAATACAGATACAAACGGGATACGGTCGATGTTCGATTCAATAGCCGGAGACTATGACCGGCTCAACCATATCCTGTCTTTGGGAATTGACAAGACCTGGAGGCGGAGAGCCCTCAAATGGATAAACGACGGAGAACCCTGCAAGCAGATTCTGGACATTGCCTGCGGCACCGGCGACTTCAGCCTGGAAATAGCCGGGCACAGCGACCCCCGGACCACGGTCACAGGACTCGACTTGTCGGACAAGATGCTGGAGGTAATGCGAAGAAAAGTGGAACGCTCCGGACTCGGCGAACGAATTTCCACCGAGTCGGGCAACGCCGAGCAGATGCCTTTCCCGGACAACTCCTTCGACAGGGTTACAGTAGCTTTCGGAATCCGCAATTTCCAAAACAGAGAAAAGGCCCTGCAAGAGGTTCTGCGCGTGCTAAAGCCCGGCGGGAGGCTTGTCATTCTTGAGCTTTCGGTCCCCTCGAACGCAGTTTTGAGATGGTTCTACTGCCTGTATTTCACTAAAATTCTGCCCCGCATCGGAGGTGCGGTTTCAGGAGACAGAGCGGCGTACAGATACCTTCCAGCATCGGTACTCAAATTCCCAGGAAAACGGGAATGGATGTCCACTATGCAGAATTGCAGTTTCCGCAACGTAAACCATAAGGCATTTTCTTTCGGAATATGCCGGATGTATATAGGAGAAAAGTAATATGACTGTACGGTCCTGCCTAAAATCGATGCGCATCCGCACTCTGCCGCTTTCACTTTCCGGGGTACTGACTGGCATTGCCCTGTCCTATGAAGCCGCGCAGCCCCGCCCATACGTAATCGTTTTCCTTCTGCTCACCACGGCACTTCTCCAGATTCTCTCAAACCTCTCGAACGAACTCGGCGACACCCTTCACGGCACCGACACTGCAGACCGGTTGGGTATGCGGTATTCGATACAGGAGGGAGAAATGAGCATCGGACAAATGCAAGGTCTCATTGCCGTCATTGTGGCGCTTTGCTGCCTGTGCGGACTCATTATGGTATGGTGCAGTTTTGGCACACTGTTCACGGCGCGGGCCATCGGCCTGCTCGCCCTTGGAGCGGCCGCTATTTGGGCGGCAATGAAATACACGCTCGGAAACAATCCTTACGGCTACCGGGGTTTGGGAGACATTTTCGTTTTCATTTTCTTCGGCCTTGTATCGGTAATGGGGGCCGCCTACGTATGTTCGCACAACTTCAAAGCAGTCTGGATTCTACCGGCCGCCGCAATCGGATGCTGGAGCATCGGGGTACTCAATGTCAACAACATCCGGGATATGAAAACCGATGCCGCCACCAGGACTACCGTCGCACTGAAACTCGGCCCGAGGAAAGCCCGAATCTACCAGACAATCCTAATAACTGCCGGATGGGCGCTTATGGCCGCTTTTTCGGCGCTTTCAGCCGCCCGATGGTTTGAATGGCTGTATTTCATCACCTCTCCCCTGTTCATCCTGCACCTGCACGGCGTATGGACCCGCACCGGAAAGGCGCTGGATTCTATGCTGCCGATGCTGGTGATGTCCACCTTCCTCACATCGGTACTTTTCTGTGTTGGGATATCCGTCTGAGCCAGACGTTCGTCTTTAGATATCGATATCTTCGAGTTCCTGCTCGCTGCGAAGGTTATTGCAGATGAAATTCTGCCGTTCAGTAGTATTGTCGCCCATATAGAAAGACATTATTTCCTGCATCGACTCCTCATCTGAAATCTTCACAATGTCCAGCCTCATATCGTCGCCTATGAAAGCTCCGAACTCCTCGGAAGATATTTCTCCCAAGCCCTTGAAACGGGTAATCTCCACTCCGTTCTTGAGTTCCGCAATGGCTTTCTGCTTTTCCTCGTCGCTATAGCAATAACGGTTGTCCTTCTTGTTCCTTACCCGGAAAAGCGGAGTCTGAAGCACGTGCACGTGCCCACGGCGGATAAGGTCGGGGAAGTACTTCATAAAGAAGGTAAGAACCAGCATACGGATATGCATTCCGTCGTCGTCGGCATCGGTGGCGATTACAATGTAGTTGTAACGCAGATTCTCTACATCCTCCTCTATGCCAAGCGCCGATATCAAGAGTTGGAGCTCCTCGTTTTCGGCAAATTTCTTATAGCTCTCCTTGTAGGAATTCAACGGCTTTCCCCTAAGGCTGAACACCGCCTGGAAATTGGCATTGCGGGCCTTGGTGATTGTTCCGCTCGCAGAATCTCCCTCGGTAATGAATATGCTGGAGCGCTCGATGTTGTCCTGGTTGGCCTCGGTCCGCTTGTCGTTGAAATGGAAGCGGCAGTCGCGGAGCTTGCTGTTATACACATTGGCCTTCTTGTTGCGCTCGCGGGTTTTCTTCTGAATGCTGGAAATTTCCTGCCTCTCGGCCTGCGAGGCCTTAATCTTATCTTCTATGACAGGAACTATTTCCTTGTGTATGGTAAGGTAGTCGTCCAGGTTCCTGGAAACGAAATCGTTCACGAACGCACGTATTGTGGGGCCGTGCTGCAGCTCTCCCTTCACCTGCTTCTCCCACATATAAGTAGAGGACAGCTTGATTTTCGTCTGGGCCTCGAACTGCGGTTCCTGAATCTGAATGCTGATTGCCCCTACAATGCCCATACGGCAGTCTTCGGGAGCATAATTCTTCTTGAAAAATTCTTTGAGGGTCTTGGCTATTGCCTCCCTGTATGCGGCAAGGTGAGTACCTCCGTCCCGAGTGTTCTGGCCATTTACGAAAGAACTGATATTCTCGCCATAGGAATTTGAGTGGGAAAGCACTATCTCTATGTCGTCGCCCTCAAGGTGGATGGGCTCATACAGAGGGGCCTCGCTGAGGTTCTCCCTCACCAGGTCCAGCAATCCGTTCTCGGACTTGTAGGCCACCCCGTTAAGATTCAGGGTAAGTCCCCTCTTCAGGTAGGAATAGTTCTTCACCAGAGTCTCTACATACTCCAGATTGTAATTGAACTTTCCGAATATCTCTTCGTCCGGGGTAAACTGCACAAGAGTTCCATTTTTTTCTTTGGAGGGCTCTTGAGCGCTGTCCACCAGCTCTCCCTTGCAGAATCTGGCCCAGGAGCATTCTCCGTCACGGTAAGAACATACATAGAAATTCTGAGACAGTGCATTCACCGCCTTGGTACCGACTCCGTTGAGACCGACCGACTTCTTGAACACCGCGTCGTCGAACTTGCCTCCGGTATTGAGCACGCTTACAACCTTGATAACAGAGCCGAGGGGAATTCCACGGCCGAAGTCCCGCACCGTAACCTCATTGTTCTCGATTCCTATCGTGATTGTCTTTCCGCACCCCATTGCAAACTCGTCTATGGAGTTATCCACGATTTCCTTCAGAAGTACGTAGATACCGTCACTGGGGTTATTGCCGTTTCCAAGGCGTCCGATATACATTCCCGGGCGCCGCCTGATATGCTCGACACCTTCAAGAGTCTTTATCTGGCTGTCATCGTAATTTGTCATAACCTACAAATATAGTGATTTTATGGGACACTTGCAAACTTCCGTGTTTGATATGATATAAATATCCATTGATCAAGGG
>JAKSKE010000062.1 GCA_024401895.1 Bacteroidales bacterium | reverse complement strand
CGGTTTTCTTACCGTTCTCTATATCCTGCAGCATACTGGCCTTGAGCAGACGGTGTTTCTTGATTGCAAACGGAAGAAGAAGCAGGGAAACCGCCTTCTTTACGGGATTGGAATAGTTGAAAAGCTTCACAATGTCCTTACCCTGGACAGGCTCTATGCGTATTCCTCCGGCCGAGCATACATCCATACATTCCTTCATTATGGCCTGCACAACCTTTCTCTGAGGCATCTGAGAAACCGTTTCTCCAAAAGTACAGCCCAGCACTGCGCTCATTCCAGAGAATGCGGCATTGATAAGCAGCTTGCTCCAACGGGTTCCTATGAAATTGTCTTCCACGTCAACGGGACCCATCAGCTCAAGCAAAGCCTTTACATCCTTAATATGACCGTTGGGATTCGCACTTGTGGAACCAAGCGAAAAGGTAAGACTGTCCGGTTCGCTGGTAAGTTCGCACACTCCGTCTCCAGTCTTTGTAGCACCCCAGGCTACGGTACAGCCCAGCACGTGGTCTTCGCCAACAATCTCACTTATAAGCATCTCCGGGATTCCGTTCTGAAGCGTCACAATCACTCCGTCATCTGACAGAAAATCCTTCAGAAAGGTAACGACTTCCCTATTCTGGAGCTGCTTTGTCATAAGAAAGAGAATGTCGTACTTCCCCGTCATCTCTTCGGGAGTGTAAACCTCTACCCTCTGGGTGAAATTCACGGTCCCCGTTACAACCGCTCCGTTCTTTCGGATGGCCTCTACGTGCGCCTTATTCCTATTTATAAGGTCTATCCGACCTCCGTTTTTTGTTATGTATGCGCCGAGTATCATTCCCAACGATCCGGCACCGTATATTGCTGCTCTCATACCTATTTGACTATATTGGACATTATAAGTTCCATCTTTGTCTGTTTCTTCGAGATGGACCAGTTCTCCAGATAAACGAATTCCAGATTTTCTGCCGCTATGGCTGTCTTCGAAGACTTGGGTTCGGGCATCGATACGCCGTCTCCCCTGGCCCACTGCGAATATATTACGCCATCATCGCAGACATATCCCATTCTAATGAACCTGGGGCCTTTATCCAGTTTGCCCTCAACCCGGTTCATCTTCAGGTTTACCGTTCCCTCGGCGTTCTGCACCTCTATGCTGTAACGGGCAAAAATTCCGTCACGGTAGGCGTATCCGTCTCCTTCATCTTCATACATATAACCTTGCGCACGGCCATTGGAGTCGGGGTTTACCAGAATTGTGAGGGAGTCGGTATGGTATTCGACGGTATTCTGGAAGACTCCGGTAATTGGCAATGCGGCCCCCTGCCGGAGAGCCAGATACGACTGATAGCCGTCATCCTCCTCTTCAAGGGAGAAGCGGTTCCATCCTTCCTTGGGAAGAACGGGAGATTCGCTCCAGCGCGGAATTACAAGCAGGTCGTTTCCTATGAGGTAGGCCTGCTGCTCTCCCCTGAGACTCAGGTCCTTGGGGTTGTGCCAGAAAAGAGGGCGCATTACCGGGATTCCGGTTCTGGAAGCTTCTTCGAACAGGGTGTAATAGTATGGCAGAAGCTTGTAACGCCGTTCTATTGCCGTACGGCAGATGTCTTCGGTCTCGGGGTCGAACGCCCAGGGCTCCTGTTGTATTGTCTCTACGCTGGCGTGATTGCGGGCAAACGGGAAGAAAATTCCGGATGCCATCCAGTGCCGCATAAGGTCGGGGGTGCAGTCGCGCATAAAACCTCCCAGGTCCGGCCCAATGAAAGGCTGGCCGCTGAGGCCTATGTTCAAAGACATAGGCACTGCTTCCTTCATTTGCGAATAGTCGCTGTAGTTGTCTCCGGTCCAGCTTGCAGCAAACCGCTGTCCTCCAAGGAAGTTGGAACGGGAAAGTACGAACGGGCGCTTGTCGGGGTTGGCGGCCATTATGCCTTCGCGGCTGGCTTTTACCATAAGATAGCCGTAGATATTGTGGTAACGCCGGTGTTCTCCTTCGGGAAGGCCGTTCACTCCCCCTTTGTGAACATTGTCATCGGGCATTGTACCCCCGAAACCCACGAACACCGAAGGTTCGTTCATATCATTCCAGATTCCGTCGGCGCCGGTGGCCATAAAATCTTTGTAAAGACCTGCCCACCAAGAACATACGTCGGGACGAGTGAAGTCGGGGAAATGGCATTCGCCGGGCCATACCTTGCCGCCATAAACGTTTCCGTCGGCATCCCTAATGAAATAGTCGCCAGCCATTCCTTCATCGTTCACAAAATACCCTTCCTCGGCCTTAACTCCGGGGTCAATCATATAGACCGACTTGAAGTTCAAAGCGTGAAGGTAGTCGTTGAGGCCCTTGGGGTCGGGAAAATGTTCGGGACTGAAGGTAAATATCTTATAGCTGTCCATATAGTGGATGTCCATCCATATTACATCGCAGGGAATCCTATGACTCCGCAGCGTGTCGGCCAGTCCCATAACCCTTTCCTGCGGGTAATAACTGAACCGGCACTGCTGGTATCCCAGGGCCCAGAGCGGAGGGAGTTCCATTTTTCCGGTAAGTTCGGCCAGCGCAACCATCACCTCCTGCGGGCTGTCCTTTTCTATTATCACTACCCTGAAGGCAGGACCCTCGCTCCTGAATTTCACCCGCCCCTTCGCCGACAGAACGGTTTTCCAGGTATTGTCGGCTATTATGCCGAAGGCCGAACCGTCCTTCCTTACTCCCAGCAGCCAGGGATGCGACTGGTACATACGCTTGCCGTTGTCCAGCAGGCCGGTAGGGTTGTCGGTATTCCAAAGAATCTGGCTGTCGCCGTTGCGCCTGAGGTCGCTGCGCACTTCCCCACCGCCGTACAGGTCGGCATCGCCCACTTCTATTGAAACCGTATTTTTGCCGAAGGCCGATGAGAACCTCGGCCTGAGCCCTCCTGTCTTTTCTGAAACCTCAAACTCCTGTGCCGAAGGTTTCAGTTCTTCTATAAAAATTGGCGAAGGACTATGCTGTGATGCATCGTAACCGTGTGGTTCATAAACCGTTACCCCTTGTTGTGCCGTATATGTACGGCCAACTCCACCGTCCGGCGAACAGGCAACAAGCAACGGCAGCAAAATAGCCGAAACAGATATGCAGGTTCTCATAAAAAAAGATTTTTTAACGGTATTCCACAATTTGGTCGAGAGGCTTGCGGTCGGTATGCTTGGGAGAAGGTTCACAATCCTTTGCGGCATAGCCGAACGGCATTACCAGCACCGGAACAATATTTTCGGGCAGGGTTAAAGCCTGAGCAAGAGACTGAGGGTTGAAATATCCTACCAGGCAGGTGCCTATTCCGAGATCGGCCGCCTCAAGCATCATATGGGTAATAACTATTGTAGCATCTATGTCGCCGTATGAGCCGTCGGCACCCCTGTGAGCCGCAACGTTCTTGTCGTAGCAAACCACAAAGCAGTGCGGAGCCCCGTAAATACAGGGAGAAACTTCGTTCATCTTCTCCATCATTTCCTTCGACTCAACCACATAAATCTTCTGTGGCTGGGCATTCACGGCGGTAGGAGCAAGCTGACCGGCTTTAAGAATCTTCTCTACAAGTGCCGGCTCCACTACAGTGGAATCGAATTTACGTACCGAATACCGGTCCGATGCAAGTTTCAGAAAGTCTTTGTCGGCGCAATTGGCCTCGTTGCAGCAGGAAGTACTGGATAATGCCATAACACAGAATAAAAAAAAGTTGAAAATCTTTTTCATATCAATAATCGTTTCTTACAAATATATTTAAATTCTTCCATACATTTTGTACTTTTGCGAGTTACGCTTCAAAAAGATTTTATCATACTTTTTT
>JAKSKE010000061.1 GCA_024401895.1 Bacteroidales bacterium | reverse complement strand
AATTAATAGTTAATAAATATCGTAATGCGCACATCACGTGCCGTTACTTCTTTTTATTAGGTGCAATCATTATGGACATTCTCTTTCCCTCCAGCGCAGGCATATTCTCTGCCTTTCCGAACTCCTCAAGTTCAACCGCAAAACGGAGAAGCTGCTTCTCGCCCTGCTCGGCGAACATAATCGAACGTCCGCGGAAGAAGATTGTAGCCTTCACCTTACTTCCCTCCTTCAGGAACTCCTGCGCGTGCTTGAGCTTGAACTGGAAGTCGTGTTCGTCGGTGTTGGGACCGAAACGGATTTCCTTTATCACTATCTTGGAAGCATTCTGCTTCATCTCCTTGGCTTTCTTCTTCTGCTGATAGAGATACTTCTGGTAATCCATTATCTTACAAACCGGAGGCTCCGCCTTGGCGCTTATTTCAACCAAGTCAAGCTCCAGTTCGTCGGCAAGGGCCAGCGCCTTGTGTATAGGATAAATCCCCTGTTCGGGAATGTTGTCCCCGACAAGGCGCACCTCAGAAGCGAGGATCTGCTCATTTATATTAAGCTCGTTCTCGTCTTTCTGAGCACGTGGATCCGGTCTGCGGCCTCTCGGCTTAAAAGTCGGTTTTGGTCTGTAAGGTCCTGGCATTAAGATAATTCTTCTTCAACTGTTTTCTTAATATACTGTATAAAGTCAGAGGTGCTCAGGCTTCCCTGATCTACACCTTCCTTACGGAAGGAAACAGTTCCCTCTGTAACTTCCTTTTCTCCAACGATCGCAATCAGAGGCACACGCAGCAGAGAAATCTCACGGATTCTCTTGCCAAGGGTCTCGTTACGCGCATCGACAGAGGCACGAATTTCGGAATTTTTCAGCAATTCGCAAACTTTTTGTGCATAATCTGCATATTTCTCACTGACAGGCAGCACCTTAACCTGGTCGGGAGCGAGCCATACCGGCAGGTGTCCGGCAGTATGTTCCAATACCACTGCGGTAAACCTCTCGATACTTCCGAAGGGGGCGCGGTGAATCATTACCGGGCGCTTCTTTGTTCCATCGGAATCTATATACTCCAGTTCAAAGCGTTCGGGCAGGTTATAGTCGACCTGAATAGTACCCAACTGCCACTGCCTTCCAAGCGCATCCTTGACCATAAAGTCGAGCTTGGGGCCGTAGAATGCGGCCTCTCCAGTTTCGACAACGGTCTTCAGCCCCTTCTTCTCTGCAGCCTCTATGATAGCACTTTCGGCTTTCTCCCAGTTTTCGTCTGTACCTATATATTTTTCGTGATTGTTAGGATCGCGAAGGGACACCTGAGCCGAGAACTCTGTCATCTTGAGCGTTCCGAATACATAAAGGATGAGGTCGATTACTTTCTCGAACTCTTCCTGAAGCTGGTCCGGACGGCAGAACAGATGTGCGTCGTCCTGGGTGAAGCTGCGCACACGGGTAAGTCCGTGAAGCTCGCCGCTCTGCTCGTAACGGTAAACGGTTCCAAACTCTGCGAAACGCAGGGGAAGGTCCTTGTATGAGCGGGGAGAACTGCGGAATATCTCACAGTGATGAGGGCAGTTCATAGGCTTTAGCATATAAACCTCGCCTTCCTGGGGAGTGTGGATGGGCTGGAAGGAATCCTTTCCGTATTTTGCCCAGTGACCGGAAGTAACATAAAGGTCCTTGCTTCCGATATGAGGGGTAACCACCTGAAGATATCCCAGCTCCTGCTGCTTGCGTCTGAGGAAGTTCTCAAGCGTATAGCGCATCTGGGCACCGCGGGGCAGCCACAAAGGAAGGCCGATACCCACTCTTTGAGAGAAAGTGAAAAGTTCCATTTCCTTTCCCAACTTGCGGTGATCGCGCTTCTTGGCCTCTTCCAGAACGGTAAGATATTCTTCAAGCATTGATTTCTTGGGGAAAGTGATACCGTAGATTCGGGTAAGCTGGTTACGGTTCTGGTCACCTTTCCAATATGCTCCGGCTATGCTCAGGAGTTTAATTGCCTTAATATCGTTTACGTGCTTTACGTGAGGGCCCCTGCACAAGTCGGTAAATGCGCCGTTCTTGAAGAAAGTGATTGTACCGTCCTCGAGGTCCCCTATAAGTTCACACTTGTACTGGTCTCCCTTTTCGGTAAAATATTCCAAAGCATCGGCCTTGCTCACCTCGCTGCGCTCGAAAGTTTCACCGGCTTTGGCAAGTTCGGTCATTTTCTTTTCAATCTTCTCAAGGTCGGCCTCGGTTATCTGGTTTCCGCCAAGGTCCACATCATAATAGAACCCGTTTTCCACTGCGGGTCCCACTCCAAACTTAACACCGGGATAAAGAGCCTCCAGAGCCTCCGCCATAAGGTGAGCCGATGAATGCCAGAAAATCTTTTTCGCTTCAACATCTTCCCAATCGAGGATGCGTCCGTCGGTAAATGCTATTGTCATATTCTTTAAAAAGTTATAAGCCCGCAAATATAGTAAAAAGTTTGCATAAAAAACAGAGCCTTTAGAGCTCTGCCTTAATATTGTAGTTATTTCTCTCGCTGGAAGACCGGGATATCAGTTCTCCAACAAATCCTGCCAGGAAAAGCATCACGCCCAGAATCACTGCCACCAGAGCGAGGTAGAACAAAGGCTGGTCTGTTACTGCACGATATACCATATTGTTGGCCTGATGCACCAGTTTTGCAACGATTATCCAGATTGTCATTACGAATCCCACCAGGAACATAAATATACCGCTGTATCCGAAGAAATGCATTGGCTTCTTGCCGAACGTACTCAGGAACCACAGGCTCAGCAAGTCCAGGAAGCCGTTCACAAAGCGGTTCATTCCGAATTTGCTCTTTCCGTATTTGCGTTTTTCGTGATGCACGGGCTTTTCTCCAATATGGGTATATCCGGCATTCTTCGCCAGATACGGGATATACCGGTGCATCTCGCCGTAAACTTCGATGCTCTTCACCACTTCTTTGCGGTATGCCTTAAGGCCGCAGTTCATATCGTGAAGCTTGATTCCGGTTATGGCCCTGGCGGTAGCGTTGTAAAGTTTCGACGGAAGATTTTTGGTAAGAGCATTGTCCTTGCGATGCTGTTTCCATCCCGATACAATGTCAAAGTCCTGCTCCTTTATCATTCTGTACATCTGAGGCAATTCATCGGGTGAATCCTGGAGATCGGCATCCATAGTGAACACCACATCTCCTTCGGCTTTCTTGAATCCGCAGTACAGGGCCGCAGACTTGCCATAGTTGCGTCGGAACTGGATTCCCTTTATTGCGGGGAACTTTTCTTTCAGTTCAAGAATGGTCTTCCAGGAGCCGTCGGTGCTTCCGTCATCAACCATAATTACTTCATAGGAATAATGGTTGGCATTCATTACCCTGTCTATCCAGGATACAAGTTCAGGAAGCGATTCCTTTTCGTTGAACAGAGGAATAATAATTGAAATATCCATTATTCTTCAGATTTATTGTTTGCAAATGGATTGCGGGACGGGATGTCCTTGCACAGAATTGCAGAAAGCGCCGTGCCATAAAGGAAACAATACACCAAATTAGTACCGAAAAGCCATTTTGGCAAATCGGGCAGAAAATTCTGAAGTTCTTCAATAGCGGCGCTGTCCATATACTCTGCATAGGTATCCTGCACCATAGCGAACGCTTCGGTAAACATATCGGGAGCAATAAACTGGGCATAAGCGAAATACGCCGCCGAGAACACTACAGCCGAAAGCAACGCCACCACGACCCCGAATTTAAAGCTGTCCGACGAAGTTGCATCGGGAATGGTCTCCACATACCTGCGCATAAACATCCTGAGCAGCAGAATGCAACCTACGAATTTTGCAATCCACACTGCTACAGAGAGCAAGCCCTTGACAACATTGGCATCCAACATTCCCAGAAAATGGCTTGCCAGAAGATATATGATACTCACGGCTCCCAGAACGAACCCCGGCGCGGCCGCAGCCGACCAAACTGATTGTTTTTCCTGCATATCAAAAACGTTTTACTATCCGCAAATATAACAATTTTTGCGCAGACCAGTCACTGCGTTTTGCGCAACATTGCGGAAGCAAGGAGCCGAGGGGTCTGGGGATTCGCCCCGGTAGTTTGACAGAATAAATTTCAATTTTTTTGATAGAAAGGCCCACGAGGC
>JAKSKE010000060.1 GCA_024401895.1 Bacteroidales bacterium | reverse complement strand
CGAAGGCTTATTCGTAAATTAAATCCCGTCCACGGCTGGCACGCTCTGAGTTGCGTGGAATGGTGGTGCCCGTGTACCGGCAGGGCATTTTGAGGGGGTCGTACACAACACCCCCTTACCGAAGCCCTTCCAGGGCCCTCTGTTGTGGACGGGACTTTGCAGCCTAGCGAGGAATTGATTTGCGGCAGCAAATTGTAGTTGACGAGTCTGGCTACAAAGTCCCGACGGGCGAAGCGCAGATGATGTGACTGGATAGATGCGTATGTACGAAGTGCAGCACACGGGAGGTCAAGCAACCGCCGCGAACAGGATAATATTTACGAAGGATAAATAAAAATAGAAAGTGATTCCGGCGCGACTCGAACGCGCGACCCACAGCTTAGAAGGCTGTTGCTCTATCCAACTGAGCTACGGAACCAAAACCCGTTTTGGAAACGGGACTGCAAATATAGTTATTTTTTTCTCATTGACAAGCTACGGTGGACATAACAGACAAGCCCCGATACTATCATAACCAGAGCCTGTGATTCGTGGGAAAGGGTAGCGAAGACAATTCCGTTGTCCCAGCTCAGGCCGTACAGCCCGGACAGGGCCAGCGCCACAATGTAATGGTATGCTCCGAATCCTCCGGGAACCGGAATCACCGAGGCCAGATTGCCCACAGCCATAATGAACAGGGTGTCGGACACCGTAAGCGGGTGGGCGGCAGGCAATGCGGTGGATATGTTCACGCACATAAGCCAGTACATTGTCCAAATCAGCACCGTGAGAATGAGGAACCACCCCTTGTGCTTCATTCGAAGTACCGACAGAAATCCCTGTCCCAGCCCCACCAGGGTCCGGTAGATTTTGCCGAAGAGGCTGTTGCTGTCTTTGAACCTGAAAACAATCCAAACGGCGGCCAGCGCAACGGCAACTAGAGGAATGGCAATCCACAGTATTTTGATTGAATTGCCCGTTATTGGAGCCAGAATGTTTTCCTGGAGGAAATCACTCACGGCACTCCCCTTGAGTATAAAGGCCAGAACAACTATAATTATTATAGACAACAGGTCCCATACCCGTTCCAGCGCAATGGTGCCCAGCGTCTTGTCAAACCCGACCTTCTTTGTGCTCACCGCCGCACAACGGGCGATTTCTCCCGCAAATGGAATTGCACAGTTTGCGAGGTTGCCTATGCAAACGCCGTCGAACATTCTAAGGAACCCGATTTCGGGGTCCAGAGGCTTCATAAGCAGTTTCCAACGCATTGAGCGCAGCACGAAGGCCGAAAATCCGCAAAGCATAGACAGAAGTACAAAAGTGAAGTCGGTGCTGCGGAGTCCGTTCAGGAAATTCTCCCATTCCACACTGCGGAAAGCAAAATACAGCAACACTGCCATAAGTGCCGCAGGGAGGATATATTTAAAGATCTTTTTCGTTTTCTTATTCACTGGACTGCGAATTTACTTAAATTCCCGATATTTTTACGTATTTTTGTTAGTTAAGACCTTTGATATGAAACATAAATCTATACTTGGAATAGGGAATGCTCTCACCGACATTCTGGCAGTTCTGCCCGACGACACCCTTCTGAACAGATTCCATCTGCCCAAAGGCAGTATGCAGCACGTAGATATGGAAACCGGAGACGAAATATGGAAGTGCCTCAAACCGCTCGGGGTCCACTATGTTGCCGGAGGTTCAACGGCGAACACAATTACCTGCACCGCCATTTTTGGAATGGAATCAGGGTTCATTGGAAAGATTGGAGACGACGAACTGGGCCATCTGTTCCAAAGCGATGAAGAGCAGTACGGTGTAAAGTGCACTTTGCTGCGCGGCAAACATTCGTCGGGCCGCTCAATGGTTTTTGTGTCGGGAGGGAACTCCGAACGCACCTTTGCGGTGTATCTTGGCGCAGCCCTGGAACTGGTTCCGGAAGACCTGATTCCTTCAATGTTCGAGGGCTACGACTATTTCCACATTGAGGGGTACCTGGTTCAGAATCAAGCGCTTATACGCAAAGCCGTGCAAATGGCGAAAGAGGCCGGGTGCATTATTTCCATAGATATGGCATCCTATAACGTAGTCGAGTCAAACTGTGCCTTCCTTCACGACATAGTAGAAAAATACGTTGACATTGTCTTTGCAAACGAAACCGAAGCCAAGGCCTTCACAAAAATCGAGGACCCCCGGGACGCTCTTCGGGAAATCTCGAAACTCTGCCATACAGCGATTGTAAAAATAGGAAAGGATGGAAGTTGGATAAGATGCGGAGAAGAAGAGCATTTCATTCCCGTATGGCCCGCAGAGGCAAAGGATGCGACCGGTGCAGGCGACACTTACGCGGCCGGTTTCCTGTATGCCCATTCCCTTGGTATGCCGCTGGAAGTGTGCGGAGCGGTGGGCTCCATAATTGCCGCCAAGGTAGTGGAGGTCATAGGTTCCAAGATAGACATTCCCCGCTGGCGGGAAGCAAAAAAGGAAATTAACGCACTCATAGCGCGTAATACCAAATGAGAATTCCAGATTTCATAAAGGAGATGGGGCGCAGGTGTGCCCTTTCGTGGAGAGAGAAAGACTCGTCTAAGACCGGGGTTGTACCATTGGAAAAAATACAGACCGTTGCGGTTTTTTTAGACGTTCAGTCTCCCGAAATCGAACAGGCTGTCGACCATATCAGAAAAAGTTTTTCCGAAAGAGGGATAGGGGTTACAATATTTACCCTTCAGCCGCAACTTGAATCTGTAAACGAAATGATTCCCGGAGTGGTTTATATCTTGAAAAATGACCTTTCCTGGTGCGATTGTCCCAAAATTGGCCGCCGGCATCCTTTTCTGAGCGTTGGAGAAGATATGTTCGTCTCTCTTTACCGGCAGAGCTCCTTTGCTTTGGAGTTCATTGCCCGCTGCAGCGGGGCGAAATTCAAAATCGGGCGCAGCCAGCTGCCCGGGAATATCTATGACTTTATTGTCGAAGAACCCGAAGACTCTCAGCTAGACCAGATTCAGGCCTTTGACAATATCATTGATTTTATTTCAGCCTTACATATATGAAATTGAAAGATAATATCATAACCGCGCTCAAAGGTTTCGGAATGGGAGCCGGCAGTGTGACCCCTTGCGTTTCTGCAGGAACCGTAGCACTTCTTACCGGTATATATCAGCCATTGCTGGACAGCCTCGCTTCGCTGTCCGACCCTAAGACCTGGAAGGCTCTTTTTGGAGGCAGATTCAAAGAGTTCTGGCGGCAGATAGGAGGTACGTTTCTGGTTTGGCTTGCAATAGGGTTCGTTGTGAGCATTCTTGCTCTTGCCAAACTGGTAAGCTGGGGGCTTGAGATTCATCCCGTTCAGACCTGGGCCTTTTTCTTCGGCCTCATCGTGGCCTCCACCGTACTGCTGCTTCTGGAAATCAAGAACTGGCGGTTTGCCGATTTGCTTTTCATTGCCGCAGGCATCGGCCTTGGCATAGGAATATTCTGTCTTACTCCGTCCAGCACCCCCGATTCCCTGCTCTTTATATTCATTTGCGGCGCAGTGTCGGTATGTTCAATGATTCTGCCCGGCATTGCAGGCAGCTTCGTGCTTCAGGTTATGGGCAAGTACGAATATATTATGAAGGCCTTGAATTTCGACAACTTCAACGTTCCGGTCATCGCAGTTTTCTGCCTCGGTTGCGTAGTAGGTCTTCTGGCCTTTTCGAAATTCCTTAAATGGCTTATGAGCCGATGGGAGAAATCTACCCTGCTGGTACTCATAGGTTTTGTTATTGGCTCGCTGGTTCGAATCTGGCCCTACTCCAATATGCAGAGCATCGAAAGCGCGCAGCTGCTGCGAACGGGAACCGTATCGCCGGTGGACCTGCAAATTCCGTCGGCAATCCTCTGGTGTGCCGCAGGTATAGCGGTGATAGCCGTCCTTCAGGCCGTAAAAGTTCTGAGTTCCAGAAAATAAGCCTACTCCCCGATTCGGTTTATGAAGCAGTCGATGGTGTTTTCCATCAGCGAGCAGATTGTCATAGGCCCTACTCCTCCGGGTACGGGGGTGATTACCGATGCCTTCTGAACGGCCTGCTCGAAATCGACGTCTCCGCAAAGTTTTCCGGTTTCGCTGTCCCGGTTGATTCCAACGTCAATTACAACGGCGCCGGGAGCTATCATATCGGCGGTGATGAAGCGCGGATTTCCTATGGCCACAACCAGAATGTCGGCATTGCGGGTAATTTCTCCAAGGTCCTTTGTATGCGAATGGCAGATGGTAACGGTCGCGTTCTCGTTGAGGAGCAGTTTCGCTACCGGAAGTCCCACAATGTTGCTTCGGCCTACCACTACCGCCCGCTTGCCGTCCATCTTTACGTCGGCTGCCCTGAGCAGCCTGATGATTCCGCGCGGAGTGCAGGGAACGCAGTAGCGGGGGTTGAGTTCGGGTTCGGTGCGGCGTCTCCAAAGGGCGGCGACATTCTGCGGATGGAACCCGTCCACGTCTTTTTCCCTCGCGATGGCCGCGATGATGCTTATTTCGTCGATATGCTCCGGTAGAGGAAGCTGAACCAGTATTCCGTCAATCTCGGGATCGTTGTTAAGTTTGTCGATGATTTCCAGGAGTTCCTGCTGGGTGGTTTCGTATGGAAGGCGTACGGTTGTGTTCTTTATTCCTATGAGTTTGGATGCATTAGCCTTGCTGCGTACGTAAGAAATGCTCGCAGGGTCATCGCCTACCAGAACCACAGCCAAATGGGGTACTCTTCCGTATTTTTCGGGGAAGCTTGCAACTTCCGTGGCCATAAGGGCCTTCAATTT
>JAKSKE010000006.1 GCA_024401895.1 Bacteroidales bacterium | reverse complement strand
TTTCACTATCAGCACAAATTTATTATTTTTGCAGTACAAACCTTGGTGTAGTGAACCACTCTGCAAATCTAAGGTTTGTGATAATGTTTGTTCACTATTGAAGATTTGTCAATGAAAGCATCGAAATGGCTTGCCATATTTCCCCTGTTTATGCTTGCGGTCATATCCAATCCTACCCTGGCATATGAAATTGAAATCAATTCCGAGAAAAAGATTATTCACGTTTCGGAACTCACCTTACCCAAGGAAATGACTCTGCTGGATTTTCTCCAGACCCTCCCCGAACTGGTTGACCGGGATGCAGATACGTTCCTGGGACGCTACGACGTTGCCATTCACGGCAAGGTGCTGAGCGAATCGAAGGATGCCTTTCTGGCGAATACTTTTCTGCGGGACATTGAAAAGATAGAGATAAGCACTTCGCCGTCCGACTCCCATATAAAGAATGGAATTTCCGGTACTGTAAACATTGTGCCGGCTGCAATTGAAAAGGGGTTCGGAGGAGACGTGAATGTGCAGACCTCCATAACGTCGGGAGTTATGCCCACTATGAACCTGCACTACTCTGACGGCGGCAAGTTCGAGGCATTGGCCAATTTGAATTTCGACATCTATTATCCCACGAGATACTCTTATTTAGAGGAATACAGTGACAATGTCACCCTGAGCGGCGCCGACACTACCAGAGAGCGTTATTTTGGCCAGTTGGCCCGAATCTATGCCAAATGGACACCTACTCCGAAGGATATCCTGAAAATATGGTTATGGCAGAACTTCTCTACAGACTATACTTCAATTGTAAGCGGACGCAACAGAATTGAGGATATGTCCAGGAAGATGGGCCCGGGATGGCAGTATTCCAGTTTTGAGTCTTCTGCCAAAGAGACAACGGCAAAGAATCTGGCCTTCACTGCAATCGTAGACTACACCAGAAAGGTTAAAACCGGAGACTTGGGGGCATCGGCCAATTACCGTTTCTACTCCCGTTTCCCGGGAAAATCCGATGAATTGAATTTAGAGTTGAAATCGGTTTCCAATCTTGTATTCCCTTCAAGCCGGCTCAATATAGATGCGAAATTCAATTCCAGCATCAATTCCAACAGGGATTTTGTAAACAGGATGGTCTATATATCTCCGAATTTGACGCTGAAATACAATACAGGCAATGTGGAGATAAAGGTCAAGGGCCGTTATAAGGGGTATGCCAGGAAATACTCGCCCAACGGGGGCAAGATGTACAGCGGATGGTCTCACGACTGGACGGCCGACGCTTACGTCTTCTGGCAGATTGTAGACCATCACGCGCTGCGGCTTAAACTCATAAGGAATACAAGCGTGGCGGACAACAGTCTGGTCTATCCTGAATTGGTTTACGACAGCTCTGCTCAAGCGTGGAGGAAAGGGAATCCCGACCTCAAGGGCCCCGTGACCAATTCCGCCCATCTGGAATATATTACCGACTGGACCGACGGTGCGCACCGCATTGTCTTCAGTATCTGCGGCGAGTACGACTATCAGGACAGGAGGATAACCAACAGTGTCCTTTTCGATCCTGCCACCCGCACCGCGTACCTGCGTCCCTCAAATATGGCCAGCAGCAATGTCGTTGGCGCGTATTCTATGCTTCGATATTCCTACGGGACTTTCGCTATGACTTTGGGCGGAAATTACTTCTACAATATGGAGAATTCTATGCTCCCGAACCTGAAAGCCAGCTATTTCAACGTTCAGTTCAACCCTTCGGTGAAGCTTCGCAATGACTGGATGCTGAATGCCAGCTTCATTTACAACAGCAAGGTCTTCAAGCAGGATGCCACTATTGGCGATTGCTCGCTCTTGAACCTGCGGGTAAGCAAACTGCTCGGTAACTGGACCCTGTATGCTTCCATTCAGGATGTGTTCGACGGCCTTTCCACCGATACCGAAAAATTCAACGACAGAGTTGTTCTGAAAACCTATGACCCTTATATGAGGCAATTCGTAATAGGCGCCAATCTGCATTTCTAATTATTGCGAATGTGAGGAAAAGCAGCAACATACTCTGTATTACCAACTATCCTTCAATGAATTTTGTGGCCAACGCAGTGCTGTCCTGTGCGCTCCCGACCCTTGCCAGGCCTCTGCCGAACTGCTGAAAATCATAAGGAATGATAGGGGAATTTGAACTGATAGATAAGATAAGGGCGGGGGTCTCGCTGCCCGACGGATACCTTGGAATAGGCGATGATTGCGCGCAGCTTCCCGAGAGGGACGCATTCCGCACTCTGGTGAGCACCGATATGCTGCTGGAAGACGTGCATTTCCTGCGGAAGGTTCAGGCTGGCTGTACCGGATGGAAGGCGGCGGTGGCCAATATCAGCGACATTGCGGCCTGCGGAGGAACGCCCAAGGGCATCTTCCTTTCTCTGGCCTTGCCGAAGGATTTGGAGGACTCCTGGGTAATGGATTTCCTGAAAGGTTTCGGCGATGCCTGCAACCGCTACGGCTTCCCTGTTCTGGGGGGCGATACCTGCGAGTCGGCGGGCAAAATCTGCATTAGCGTAACCGTCATAGGCCAGTGCCCGAACGGGGTGGCCGTCACTCGCGCAGGCGCTTTGCCCGGCGACGAGATATGCGTTACCGGCTGTCTTGGAGACTCGGCGGCAGGGCTTGAACTCCTGCTGCAGTCGGCAGCCCGGGTAGACTATGACAACTACTTCATAGACAGACATCTGCGTCCCCAACCAAGACTTGCCGAAGGGCTTGCCCTGGCCCGCAGCGGACAGGTTCACGCAATGATGGACATATCGGACGGAATAGGCTCTGACCTGCGTCATATCCTTAAGGAATCGAACTGCGGCGCCATAGTGGATACCGCCCGAATTCCCGTAAGCGATGCTTTGCGCTCGCTCTGCGGTTCCGATTCGGGCAGAATGCTGGACTATGCCATAAGCGGAGGCGAAGATTATGAACTTCTGTTTGTCAAGAGCAAGGGCGCGGTTGTGCCCGTAAGCCATACTGTCATTGGGACTGTCGTGAGCGGCAGCACCCTGGAATGGAAGGGGACAGACAGGAATTTTAAAGGATACAATCATTTTTCACGATGAAGACTTACAGTAGAGTGCTGGCAATAGCCGGAAGCGATTCTGGAGGAGGCGCCGGCATACAGGCCGACATTAAGGCCATAAGTGCTACGGGTTCATTTGCGGCAACCGCCATTACTGCCGTTACCGTACAGAATACTCTTGGTGTGCAGGAAGTTTTTCCTGTTCCTGCACGGGTGATATCTTCCCAGATAAAGGCGGTTCTGAGCGATATCGGGGCCGATGCTGTTGGACTTGCGAAGCGCTATCTGTCGCTTGCCATTGAATCCGGGGCCGTCTATTCGATAGGCGGGGGACACGGCCCGGTCAATCACTTTTTTAACCTGAATTGCGGGTAGTGCGTTGCCGCCCATTTTTTGTTGGAGATGAAATGTCTGCTTATATACTTTACCGGGACTTATAATACCCGTTACCTTTCAAAGAAATTGCAGGCCCGTCTGCAGAATGCTGGATGGTCTGTTGACCTGTATGAAATCGACCCTCTCAACAATGAGAGGCTGGACCTGAAGGCCTACGACATTGTGGGCCTGGGCTATCCCATTCACGGTTACTGTGCCCCCTGGGCTTTTCTGAAGTTTGTAAGGGCCCAGAAATTTCCGAAGGGAATGAGGACCTTTATCTACAAGAATTCGGGCGAGACCGAGAAAGCTAATGACGCTTCGTCGAAATATGTGGTTCGCAAGCTGCGCCGCGACGGAGCCGTGATGGAGAACGAATACCATTTCCTTATGCCCTACAACATTCATTTCCGTTTCGACGACAAGCTGGTTAAGGAAATGCTGGTAATGGACGGGAAACTGCTCGATATCCTGGTTTACGAACTGTGCAATTCGATTCCCGCCAAACGGCCCTACGGACTTTGGGCCAGGCTGGTTTCATCGGTGGTTTCGCGGCCCCAGTATATTGGCGGCGACGTGAATTCGTTTCTGTACAGGGCCGACAAGGACAAATGCATTGGCTGTGACCTGTGCATAAAGAATTGCCCGACAAAGAATATCTCCCGCGACGAGTCTGGCTCGCTGCGTTTCTCGCATCACTGTCTTATGTGTATGCGCTGTTCTTTCTATTGCCCTGCAGATGCCATTCATATAGGTTTCCTGGAGCAGTGGGGCTGGAAGGTCAATGGCGGTTATGATTTCAGGAAAATCGAAGCCATAGAGCTGGACGCGCCTGTAATCACTCCCAATACCAAGGGCTTTTTCCATTGCTATATAGAATCGTACGCCCGAATTGACAAGCGTCACAAGGAACTTTTCGGCGAGTAGGCTGGGCTTTGTAAAGTTTTCGCATATAATTTTTAAATTTGTAAGATATGAAAAGAACAGCCTTTATAATTGCACTTGTTGCTCTGAGTTTAAACCTTTCGGCCCTGGACCGTCAGGCGGTTTGGCCCAAGGGGAAAATGCCCCACAGACAAGCTCACCAGACAGCCGCTATGCTGGACGAGGCACGCACTCCCGGATTTGACGCAAAACAGCACGCCGAAGCATATCTGGAGTGGTTCGATGCCCCCGATTCACTGACCCGCAACGGCTCCTGTATGATTCTTATCTCGGGCGGCGGATACTTCAGCTGCTGCGATATGCAGCATATCAAAACCTGGCGCGAAACGCTTACCGCACAGGGAATCCAATGCGTGAATTTCGTTTACCGTACCCCGCGGCCCGAAGGCCTTCCGTTCTGGCAGACAGCCTGGGAGGACGGACAGCGTGCGGTGCGGGTAGTAAGGAACGAAGCCGCAGCAAGAGGGTTCGATCCCGAGAAGATTGGCGTTATTTCAATGTCGGCGGGGTCGCATCTGGCCCTGCTGCTGGCAACCAGTTCCCAGACCCCGGCCTACGGGAAGGTGGATGAACTCGATGACCTTTCCTGCCATATCAACTGGGGAATCCTGAACGCCCCCGCATACGTGCTTACCGACGGACTTGGTGTTCCATCGGCCCGGCAGGGCTATGGCCCCGACGTAAAGTTGGATTCCATTTTCCGCTTCGACTCCAAGACCTGCCCGCTGAGCCTGCATCACGGAGGAACCGATATCTATTCGCCCAATGCTTCTACCCTTATTTACAGGGAGTTGCGTAAGAGGGGAGTACCTGCCGAACTGCATCTTTACCCCAACAAGGGACATCAGCCTTTGGGCCTTGAGCGCGGGGTTGAGTTCCTGCGGCAGATGGGTTTCCTTGGGGAGCTCGCTCCCGAGGAGGACGTTGACAGGCGCTATCCGTCGGACAGTTTTGCCTGCGGAGAGGGAAGGCTGGAGATCTGGCCCGCAGGGAAGATGCCAGATGCTCAGGTAGGCCAGTGCCTGCCCTATATCGAATGGTTCATTCCCAAGGAAAGGAAAACCAATGCGATTCAAATAATTTATTCCGGAGGCGCTTATGAAGGGAACAGTCCCGAGTCCTTCGAGGTAGCTCCCGTGCGACGCTACCTCAATTCCCTTGGAGTAACGGTAGTTACAATGAAATACCGCACGCCCAGACCATCGGCCGCAAGCGGCCTGGCAAAGCATACTACCGCCTGGGAGGACCTCCAGCGGGCAATCAGGGTAGTTAGAAGCCAGGCGGCGGAAAAGGGCCTCGACCCCGGGAAAATTGGAATTATGGGCAGCTCGGCCGGCGGACACCTCACCGTTATGGGAGTCACTTCGTCCCGGCATCAGTCCTATGAACCCATAGACGACATCGATAAACTGCCCTGCAATGTGCAGTGGGGAATCGGTATCTATCCGGCATACGTGCTTACCGACGGAATGAACGGGCATAACGTGAACGGAGGGAATCTCGACAGCGACATTCTGGCCCCGGAATTCTCTATGGACCTGGACACCGCTCCAATGCTGTTCCTGCACGGTGATGCCGACGGCTACTCTGCAATGGGGTCGGTGAAACTGTGGGAAAGGATGCGCGCGATGGGAGTGCAGAGCGAACTTCACACCCTGGCCCTGCGCAAGCACTGCTTCCAGCATTACGCATCGCCCGGGACCGACAGCTATACCTGGATGGAAAGAATCTCCGAGTTCCTGAAGGAGCAGGGGATAATCAAATAAATCTGTAAATTGATGAGCGGCGGAACCGGTTCATATCAGAGGACTAAGAACAGCCTGCGCAACAGTCTCGTTGCGGTGGGCTTTCAGGTCATTTCGCTGCTCATAGGTTTCTGGTCGCGCAGAATATTCCTCAACCATCTGGGCACCGAGGTCCTCGGACTCAACACTACCGCCCAGAGCCTGCTGGGATTTCTGAATCTTGCTGAACTTGGTATTGGAAGTGCGATAGCCGTAACCCTGTACAAGCCTATTTTCGACGACGACCGCCGGAGCATCCGGGAGATTGTTGCCCTTCAGGGTTGGCTGTACAGGATAGTTGCCTGCATAGTCGTTGCCGGCAGTGTTGTGCTGGGCTTTTTCCTTCCGTCCATCTTCAGCAAGACCGATCTTCCCATTTGGTATGCCTATGCTTCGTTTGCAGTTTTCCTGTACGGCTCAATGCTGAGCTACTTTGTGAATTACAAGCAGATAGTACTGGATGCATACCAGCTCAACTATAAGATTCAGTTAGCCACAAAGACCGTATCCATTGCCAAACTGGCTGCTCAGGCACTCACGGTAAAATACCTTGACAACGGCTTCCTCTGGTGGCTGGGACTCGAGGCCGCCGCTTCCACAATTATGGCAATAGTCCTTACACGAACCGTAAACAGGACTGTGCCTTTCATTAAGGAAAAGGTGGAGCGGCCCTGGCTGCTGAGGCAGAAATATCCGCAGATAACCACCAAGGTCAAACAGCTTTTCGTACACAAGATAGCGGGTTTTGCCATAGGCCAGACCACTCCGGTCATCATATATGCCTTTGCCTCGCTCACTTTAGTGACAAAGTATGGTAACTATCTGATATTCACCAATAACTTGAATGCTCTCATGGGTGCCTGCTTTATGGGTCTCACGGCGGTGGTGGGCAATATGATTGCCAGCAGGGACAGGGATCTTACCATAAAGGTTTTCAAGGAATTGTTCAGTATCCGTTTCCTGATGACGGTTGTGTGCTGTATCTGCCTTTGGTTCCTCATAGATCCTTTCATTAAGTTGTGGATAGGGGAGGAATACATACTTGACAGGTTTACGCTGATTCTTATTATCATATCGTTCTATATTCAGAACAGCAGGACTCCGGTAGAAATCTTCAAGGATGCCTACGGGCTGTTCCAAGACGTATGGGCCCCCATTGCGGAATCGGTCCTGTGTCTCGGACTGGCTGTCCTCGGGGGACATTTCTGGGGGCTGAACGGCATTCTGGGCGGCTTTATTATAGGGGAGATACTTATAGTGAAGATTTGGAAGCCCATATTCCTTTTCCGATGCGGATTGCAACAGCCTTTCCGCAAATACCTGTGGCTTAATGCAAAACACCTTTCTGCCGGATTGCTTGTCCTTGCGGTTATGGACTTTGTCGTAAGATTCATCCCCATCGACCCTTCCGCCTCCTTCGGAATGTTTTTCCTCTATGCCATTATTGTCTTTATTGCGTGCACGGCGGTGCTTTTTGGATTGCTGTTTGCTTTAGAACGAGGAATGCGTAATTTTGTCAGGCGAATTCGTAAAATATTATGAAAAATATCTACGGCACCACAAAAAAGTGTCTACGGGCCTTTCTTGAGAAATTGTACATTTCGACAGTTGCTCCGAAAGCGGAGGTAAAGAAGTATTACGTTTCAATATGTACCATCTTCAAGGATGAAGCACCTTTTATGAAGGAGTGGGTGGAATACCACAGGATGATAGGATTCGACCACATCTATCTGTATAACAATAACAGCTCGGATAACTATCTGGAAATTCTAAGGACGTATATTGATGATGGTTTTGTTACATTGACGGACTGGCCGGACACTCCCGGGCAGTTGTCGGCTTACCGTCATTTTGCCTGTAATTTCTGGAATGAAACTTCCTGGGTGGCATTCTGTGATTTGGACGAATTCTATTGTCCTCGGAAATGCCGGAATATCAAAGATTTTCTTGAACTCTACAAGAGGTATCCCTCAATTTTCTGCTACTGGAGGCTGTTCGGTGCCGGAGGAAAAGAGCATCACGATTTCAGCCGCCCGGTTATAGAACAATATGTGAATGCCTCAAGTATATTTGACCGTGTTGGTAAGTGTATCGTGAATACCGATTACGAAATTTACAGTTATTCTGCGTCCTCGATTCACTTCACAAAAGTCACACGCAATATTTTAAAGCATCCTTTCGTCTTTGACCCCATTGATATTTTCGGAAATGTAATTAATTCTGAGACGGCAACTGATAAACTTTTGCGCAGACGCGGAAGAAAAATGTCGGAAAGCGCGCCGATTCAAATCAATCATTACCGCAATATGGCCTGGGATATTGTCAGAAAGAAGGCGAGTATGACAAATGTTTTCTATGATGAAAATAACACGAGAAAACACTTCTGCTTTTTCCTTCATGCCGAAAATTTGATTGATTCGGTGGATTATAGCATTTACAGATTTCTGACAGAACTGAAACTCAACTTGAAAGGACGGATGAGCGATATCATTAATTGATTTTGGGAAATACTGACACTATGGTCAAATATTTAAAAATTTTTGCACAGCTTGTGCATATATTGTTTCATTTACGGTATAAGGATATTCCTCCCGCTTCCTTGAAGACTTTGCTGTGCTGTATAGTCAAACGGGAAAATAGATATATCAGAGATTATGTGAAGTGGTACAAAGACAAGGGGTTTACGGGTATAGTGATATATGACAACAACGATCCCGATGGGGAACGGCTGGACGAAGTTCTTTCAGATTATATGGATGAAGGTTTCGTGAGAGTTGTAGATTTCAGAGGAAGAAAAGTGTGCCAATTGGATTCATATCGTGACTGTATTTTTAAGTATGCTCCAGACTATGACTGGGTTGCATTCTTTGATGCAGATGAATTTCTGGACTTTACGGAACAGATGACAATAGGACAATATCTTTTACAACCTATTTTCAGAAAATTCGATATGATTCATATCAACTGGATGTGTTATGGCTCGGAAGGTAAAATAAAATATGACGGCCAAGCCGTTCACCAACGGTTCACCCATCCGTTGTGCGGTGAGGACAGCCGTCCGGAAAGTTACGCCTTAAACAATCATATAAAGACGATAATCAGGGGTCGGTCCCGTGGCCGGTACGTTTGTTGGTGGTCTACACCTCATACTCCAGACCCTTGTATCTTAAGATGTTGTAACGCCGTCGGCAGTCCTTGTACCCCAAATTCTCCTTTCAATCTTCCCGATTACTCCAGAGCATTCTTGAGGCATTATACGACAAAATCCCTGGAGGAGTTTGTTGCTAAGGTTAAAAGGGGGTATCCCGATGCTCAGGTATATGGAGCTCCGTTTCTGAAGAAGATGGCCAATTACTGGTATACTTATAATCCTGACTCAAAGATAAGCAGGAAAGATTTGTTACAGATGTTTAATGAGGATGACTGAAAAAATGACAATTCCGACGGTGAGTGTAATTGTACCCAATTACAATCACGAAAAATACCTCGGCGAAAGGATGGCGTCCATCCTTGCACAGACATTCAGTGATTTCGAGATTATCATACTTGATGATTGTTCGACAGATGACAGCAGGAAGATAATTGAGTCTTACCGGATGAATCCCAAGATTTCAAAAATCATATACAACGATAAAAATTCCGGCAATCCTTTTCTACAATGGGAAAAAGGTGTGAATCAGGCATCCGGAGAATTCATCTGGATTGCAGAAAGCGATGACGTGTGTACGCCGGATTTGATAGAAACGTTAATAAAACCTTTGCAGGAAGATTCCGGTTGCGTTATTTCATACTGTCGTTCTACACTGACAGACGAAAACGGCAACAAGATCGGACATCATATTCTACAGAAGAAGGACGACTCTGGTTTTAAAATGGAAGGCCGTAAATTTTTAAAAGAAAGGATGATTGAAGGAAATGCTATTCTTAATGCCAGCGCTGTTCTTTTCAGAAAGTCTGCTTTTGAAAATATTAGTCGCGAATTTCTTGAATACAAATATCTGGGGGACATTATTGTCTGGTCTGAAATTGCCTCAAAAGGGTATGTCTGCTACTGTGCCCGTGAAATGAACTTGTACCGACAGCATTCCAAAAGCCAGACGGCTACCGGGAAAAATGCAGAAAACAGATTGCTGCATATCCAAGAATCCAGAAGGAGATACGATTATTTTCTCAAGAGGAGGATAATGGGCAAATGGCATTTTCGTATTATGGAAATCGGCATATTGAGTTATTCTCTTTCATTAGCGGAAAGTGAAATCGAAACCCAATGCATCAAGAAGACGTTCGACTGGAAACTGCTTTGGCCGATAGTCATTGCAAAACTGTTGAAAGACAAGATTTTCCACCGCAATAAGATATACCGTGTCGACGAGATAGTCCGGTGTTAAGCTTTGGATTTGTTAAAGGTGAGAAGCCGGTGAAGTGTCCGTGTCACTGTCTTGGCGGCAACATACAGGCCAATCGTCGGATTGTATCCGGCATCACTGAATAAAGCCCTTTTCTCTTCTGCCGAAAGAATTCTGCTGTTTTTGATATAATAGCAGAGATACCCTTTGAATTTGTAATATTCCCAGTTGTTGAGAAAGCCCTCTTTATGGAAGATTTTCCGGATTTTCAACGACTCTTCAAAATTCTGTTTCTTGCCTGAAAGTTCTGCTGTCTGACTGTCCGGGTGCAAGCTGTACTTGTTCATAGGCTTGCAGAAGAAATGAACATTGCCTTGCAAAGCGGCATCGAACCAGAAAAGGAGATCTCCGGCTCCCTTATAAGTGGTATAGCGTGTATCGACTCTTTTGGCACAGTCTTTCTTGATAAGTGCACTGCTGGCATTAACTATAAAGTTCCCGTGCTTCTGCCATTTGTTGCAGAAGTTCCGACCGGACATAATGAAATCATTCTTCATCCTTTTCTGCATATTGTGGACCCTTCCAGTAGGTCTTCCATCAATTACGGTCTCGCTTCTGCAGAAAGAAATCACACAATTCGGGTCTCTGTCGAAAGCCGATACAAGGATCGCAAGGAAGCAAGGATCACAGAAATCATCGCTCTCTGCAATCCATATCAGTTCTCCGTTTGCCAGATCTATTCCTTTTTTCCACTGTCTAAAAGCCGAACCGCTGTTTTCTTCGTTATAAACTATGCTGGAAACTTTAGGGTTATCTCTGTACAATTCAATGACTTCGGCGCTTCCGTCCGTGGAGCAATCGTCAAGAAGTATTATTTCATAATCGTTATATGTCTGGGCCAGTATAGACTTTATTCTTCGGTCCAAACAATTTCTGTAGTTGAAATTAGGTACTATTACGCTGACTCGTGGCATCGGCTTACTTGTTATTCATTATCTCCACCGTCCGCTCCAGGGCATCCTCTATGTTGTATTTTGCCCTGAAGCCGATGGCGGTGAGTTTGTCGCAGGAAAGGATGGCCCGGGAGGCGATGCTGTAACCTTTGGCTTCGGTGGAGCCGGGGATATCGAAAATCACCTTTTTCCCGCAGATTCGGGCGCACGCCGCGGCGAAATCCTTAAGATGCACGTTGCATCCTTCGCTTGCGACGTTGTATGCCTGTCCGTTTTCACCGTTGAGCATTATGTGCAGCAGGGCGGCCGCGGCATCGGCGACATAGGTGTAGCTGAAGTACTGATTACCTTCCGATTTAAGCACAATATCCTCGGCGGCAACAGCCTTTAGGATGAACTGTGAGCTGGCCTTTGTGTCGGACTCCAGTATGGTGGGACCGAACACCCGGCTCAGCCGTGCGATTTTTACGCTAACGCCGTATTCTGCCGCGTAACTTTGGCACAGGGCCTCACATACCCGCTTCGATTCGGTATAGCAGGACCGGGGAGTTGATAAGTCCAGGCTCCCGGTGTAGTCTTCGGTAAAATCTACGGAACCATCGGCGTTGCCGTAAATCTCTACCGAAGATGGATAAAGAACGGTGGCTCCGCATTTTGCCGCCAGCTCCAGGGCATTTTTCGCCCCCAGGACATTTGTGAGCACTGTCTCGACCGGAAATTTTGAGTATGCGAGGGGGTGGGTGTTGCTGGCCAGGGGGATGATATAATCTGCCTTGATGCCGTCCGGGAAGGGCTGGTGTACATCCTGCTCAAGAAATTGAAAGAGAGGGTTGCCGAAGTGTTCTCCCAGACGGTTAGCCGCCTTTTCCCGGCTGCGCCCTGTGGCAATGATCCGAATGTCCCCCGCATGCATCAGCGAATCCACGAGCTGAAGCCCTATGAGGCCGGTCGCCCCGGTAATGAGTACGGTTTTCCCTTTGAGCCTGTCGCTTCCTTTTGTAGAAATGACATATTGCAGGTCTTCGAGGTAGAGCGGGTGATTCTTATTCGCTTTCATTCTTTCTGTACAGATATCCTTTGAATATGGCAAGGTCGTCGGGGGTGGTGAGCTTTATGTTCTTGTCTGACCCTGCGGCAAAGTGAAGGCGTACCCCGAGTTCCACCATCATAGTATTTGTATAGCTCGAACCGTATATGCCGATGCCCTTCTCGAAAGCTTCGCGATACTTGCTTTCCAGAAGGCCGTAACGGTAGGCCTGGGGAGTCGATACCCGCCTGAGCGTTTCGCGCGGGATGTATTCTGTCGTAGTTGCAGGGTCTTCTGCGTTCACAACGAAAATCTGTTCGTTGTACGGTAGGGAAGTGACGGCGTTGCCGAACTTGAGTGCCGTTTCCATTACATCGGTAAGTACGGCTTCATCGACCAGAGGCCGGATTCCGTCGTGGATGACAGCAATGTCGTCGGGCGAGCAGATATCCTTGAGATGGTAAACTCCGTTGCGTATCGATTCCTGGCACGACGAACCGCCTTCCACCACCCATTTGAGCTTTGTTATTCCGTAGGCCCGAGCCTCTTTCATCAGCACGCCCTCCCAGCCCTTGATGCATACTACTTCTATGGCGTCAACCATTGGATGCTTCTGGAAGCTCTCCAGAGTGTATGCAAGAACGGTTTTGCCGTCAACCTCTATGAACTGTTTGGGAATCTCCCGTCCCATCCGGCTTCCGACACCTCCCGCTATGATAATTGCTACGTTCATCATTTACGTGATTATTCCTTCAAATTTAAGCATTTTGTAATGAATTTCGTAAATTTGCCTCTGGAGATTTACAATACTCAATGTTCAGGGTTCTGACATATTGCATCTGCTATTTGATTTATCCGTTCTCCTTCCTGTTCCCCAGGAAGAAGGAACGCCTTGCCTTCGGCAGTTTCAGAGGCGCGTTCAACGACAACGCCAAGTACCTGTTCATTTATGCCAACGAGCATTGCCGGGACCGGGAACTGGCTTGGATATCAAATAATTCCGAGACTGTGGCGCTGGTTCGCGGCCTTGGCTACAGGGCGTACAGAAGCACAAGTTTAAAAGGGGCGCTGTATGCCCTTACATCCCGCTACTGGTTCTTCAATGCCTACACTTCCGACATTATGTTCTGCCTCAGCGGAGGTGCTGTATGCATAAATCTCTGGCACGGTGTAGGCCTCAAGCGCATAGAGTTCAACACCGTTTCCGGCCCTCTGGCCGACAGGTTCATAAAGCGCAGGTTCAGGGAGGTTTTCTTCCATCCCGAATCTTTCCGCAGGCCCGACCGTCTGCTCACTTCGGCTCCGTTCCAGACTTCAATGTTTGCGAAGGCCTTCCGCATTGCCGAATCGCAGTGCCTGGAGTACGGATATCCCAGGAATGCAATACTGACCTCGCGCCCAAGCGAGGTTCTGGATTTTATAAAAAAGTACGAACCGGAATCGACATCGGCGCTTTTGAGAGAATTCGAAAAATTCTCGAAGGTTTACATCTATATGCCCACCTGGCGCGATTCTCAGCGCGAGATTTTCATTCAGAACCTGGATTTGCAGAAATTGAACGGGGCGCTTTCGGCCAAGGGGGAACTGCTGCTGCTCAAGCCCCACGCCAATACAATAGTGACAGACGCTGTGGAGGGCTGTTCCAATATCCGGCTCATAGATTCCAGGACCGACGTGTATCCTTTGCTGCCGTTTGTCGATGTGCTTATAACCGATTATTCCTCAATTCTTTACGATTATATCCTAATGTCCGGCAAGGCTGTCCTGCTGTATTTGTACGACTATGCCGGATACGTTAGGGAAAGGGATTTCTACTATCCCTTCGACGAGAATGTAATAGGGGAGAGGGCGCATAATTCAGATGAACTGATTGCCGCTATCCAGAGGGGTGTACCGGTTCTGGATGAGGATGCCAGGCTCGCTCTCGTCAATAAATTCTGGGGCTCGTCCCATACTGGCGATTCCTGCGGCCGCATATTGAAAATCACAGCGAAATGACGAATCTAAGTTTTTCCGGAATGAAGGCCAGCCTAAAGAACAAAGGCTTGTATTTCTGCGTAATGGAGGCCTCCAAGTATCTCTTTCCCATACGGTGGGTGAAGGAAAAATCCTTGATGGACCGCATATACCAGCGTCGCGCCTACAACTACCTGAAAAGGAAGTATGTTCCTTTGCTTCAATCGTTTGTGCCCGCCTCCGCAGACGAGACCGCAATTCCCCGCATTGTGTGGATATGCTGGCTGCAGGGGGAGGAGAATGCCCCCGAACTCGTGAAGAAATGCATTTCTTCGGTGCGGGAGCAGATGCCCGATTATGACGTCAGGGTCATTACCTGGGAAAATATGGGGGAATATGCCAATATCCCGGCCTGCATTTACGACCGGCTCTCGAAACGGCAGATGCAGTTCGCCCAATTCTCGGACTATCTCAGAGCTTGCCTGCTGTGCGCGCACGGCGGAATCTGGCTCGACTCTACCGTTCTGCTTACTGCCCCCTTGCCCCAGCGGTATCTGTCTTCTCCGCTGTTCGTACTTAAGACATCGGCTTTCGACAATGATATTATCCGCAACTCGAGCTGGCTCATCTGCTCGCAGAAAAACAACCCTCTTCTGCAGCAGACAAAATTCCTGCTCGACCGCTATTGGGAAAAAGAGAACCGGCTCTGCGATTATTATCTTTTTCATCTGCTGATGGCCGCAGTTGCCGGATATTCCAATGAAAACCGCAAAATGTGGATGCACATCCCTTTCGAAGGCAATGCCAATGCCCACCGGCTACAGGCGCTGCTCTTTGAAAAATATTCCGATGCAATCTTCGACGACGTATGCACGGCTTCACCGGTGCACAAACTCACGTATAAATTCGGAAAACGGTGCGAAGACGAGTTGCAGGGGACTTTTTACCAACGCCTTATTGGCGGCAATCTGTAAGCCCTCCGGTAACGTTGCGGCGGAAGAGCACAAGGCTGTTCCCGCAGGCTGGTCTGCCCTGCAGGGTGAATTTTAGCCACAGGGCCAGCGTGCCTCCCCATTTCACAATCTCTGAAAGCAGTCTCCTTATATAGGCGGAGGTTCCCAGAGCCTTGCACCGTATTCTCTCGCTCATCCCTACACCCTGCCCGAGCTTTGCAATATATTCGAGTGTGGTGCGCGACGGTGGAATCATATGTCTTACCCCGATTCCGGGAATATAGTGTATCTTGTACCCGGCATTTCCTATTCTTTGGAAAATGTCTTTTTCTTCGCCTCCCATCAGGTTGCCCTTACTTCTGCCCAGACTCGTGTTGAACAGCCCGCAGGCTTCGAACACCGCCTTTCTGAATCCCATATTCGCGCCTATGGGGTAGCCTTTGGCGAATTCTCTAATGCCTCCGCTCATTTTCAGCCCCGACACCCAGGAAAGATTCCAGTCGCACAGCCATTCGGGGGTTTTCCCATCCTCGAACTGCGGTACAATCTCTCCGCCGAAGCAGTTGATTTTGGGATGGGAGCATAAAACAGCGTTGATGTTGGAAAGGTAATCGGGCCCCGGGAAAGCATCGTCGTCCAGGAAAATGAGCACGTCGCCCTGGGCTTCCCTTATTCCCCGGTTGCGGGCGAAGGACAGGCCCTGGCTGGTTTCCAGGAAACGGCGGAGGTGTACCTGCGGCCAGGCCGCCGCGAAGCGGTCCAGCTCGGCTGAGGTGTTGTCGGTGCAGTTGTTGTCAACGAGTACGATTTCGTATTCGTCCGGGGGCAGCGCGCCCTTTGCGAGACTTTCCAGAACGCCGTAAATGTATTTTTCCCGGTTGTATGTGCAGATTATAACCGACAGCATCATATTTCTTTTTTGCGTTTGCGTACAGTGTTGCAGATGCCGTAAACGATTCCCGCAGCAGTAATCAGATACATAATTATTATGCATATCATTGCCAGTGTATTTCCTTTGCGGACGCTGTCGGGGTCGAAGGTAAAGTGGATGGTGTGCTGCCCGGCGGGAACGTTCATTGCGCGCAGAAGGTAATTGGCGCGGTAGTGCTCGGTCGGTTCTCCGTCCAGGGTGGCCTTCCATCCGTAAGGATAGTAGATTTCAGAAAATACGACGGTTGCCGGGGCGGGACTTGTGAAGCTGTACTCCAAATCCTTGGGGGTGGCAAGGGTTTGGGTAATGTCGGCATCATTGGGGATTGTGGGGGAGTATGCGGGGAGGCAGGCCTCGAAACTGCGGTCGACCACCGCCTCGTGGGTAAGGTTGATCTTCATAAGCGCATCGGATTCTTCGTTGGCATTGTCCACGACGTGGAGCTTGTCCACGAACCAGGCATTCCCCAGCGTATAGGGGTTTTCCTGAAATTCGGTCTGTCCGCCTTCTCCCGGAATTATCAGATACTTGGCATTGAGCATTCCAATCACCGGCAGATGCATCTTGGAAAGGTGCTGCTCAATGAGGTCGTTGTACCTGCGGAGCTTGACGGCGCAGTATCCTCCGACAGATTTGAGGTAGTAGGATGTGCGCGCGTCATTGAAAGTGTTGGTAGTCAGGTTCATAACCCTAAAATTCGATTTGTCCTGCAGAATCTCGCGTTCGTAGTCTGTCATCTCGAAACTCTGCTTGTTCTGCCTGGGGGAAATGAAATGGCTGTCGTTGAAATAGCGCTTGTCCACCGGCCACATATCGAGGATTATGAGAGCTGTGAGCGCCGCCGCAAACCATCCTTTGTTCATTTTGCCCTTTATGAAAAGGCGCAGAACCAGAGCCGAGGCAACGATGAACAGGCCCGAGCGCAGGCTGTCTTTGCGAAGAATAGATTCGCGCTGCGCGCAGATTGCATCGTAGGCCCAGTCGGGGAGGGATGCGGCAAAACTGTCGGTAACAGAGGTGAAGCTGAAAAGAGCTCCTCCCATCAGGGCGAAGAACATACAGATTCCGGCGGTAATTCCGGCCGAAAGATTTATTTTCTTAAGAAGAACCGTTTTTTCAACTTTTCCGTCGAATATTTCTTTAAGCGCAAGGAATCCGAGCAGGGGCATCGCCACTTCGGCTACAACCAGGATGGACGACACCGCGCGGAACATGCTGTATTTGGGGAAGTATTTGAAGAACAGTTCGGTAAGCGGAAGGAAGTTGTGCCCCCAGGCCAGCATTATGGAGAATAGAGTGGCGGCCAGCAGCCCCCACTTGTAAGGGCCTTTCACAATGCACAGTCCAAGACAGAACAGGAATACTATGATTGCCCCTGCATAGACGTTGCCGGCAGTGAATGGCTGGTCGCCCCAATACATAGGAGCATTCGTGCAGAAATCCTTAGCGGTTGCGGCGCCCACTCCGTGGGCCGAGAGTTCTTTGTACAGCACAGAATTGGTGCCGACGTCCACCGAGTTTGCGCCACCCTTGAATCCGGGAATAAGCAGGCTCAGGGTTTCGTCTATGCCGTAACTCCACTGTGTGGCGTATTCAATGTCCAGACCTTCGTTCTGATCCGCATTTTGCGGGCCGTCCTGGGCAATGATGTCGGAATGGCCGCCGCGGATTGTTTCCTTTGCATATTCGGCGTTGGCGAAGAGGTTGGCGCTGTTACACCCTATTGCAAGGACGAATGAGAATGCCAGCGCCGCTGTTGCCAGCCCGAAGTCCTTGTATCTCTTTTCCTTTATGTGAACAATGCCCTGGGCAATCCAGAGTACTCCCAGAAGCATCGTGAAATAGTAGAACATCTGGGGATGCGGCTTGAATGCCAGTGTTGCAAAAATGGAGGCAAGGATTATTCCGGGGATATACTTCTTGCGCATTATGAGGTTGAATGCGCCCAGTACTACGGCATAGTAGGCGATGCTGCTTATCTTTGTCATATGGCCGGCCGGGATTATGACCAGGAAATACGACGACAACGTTACGGCAAAGGCGCCGGCTATGCTGACCCATTTGTCAACTCCGAAGCATCGCATCATAATGTAGAAGCACAGCAGGTACAACAGCAGAATCCTTATTGGGTTGTCTCTGTGATTCAGCCCGTTGGTGAACGGTTTCAGCAGGTTTTCCGCTTCATATCTGCCTCCGCCTATCTGGTAGTTCGGCATTCCGCTGAAAACTGCGCTGTTCCAGAAAGTCTGCTCTCCGGTTTCTTCGAGATACTGCCAGGACTCGTGGGAAACACCTATATAATTCTGTACGTCTCCGGCATAAACTATTTTTCCGGAAAGGGCGGGGGAGCAGTAGATTACGGCCGCAAGCACAAAAATCGCCACCGCTGCCGCATAGGCTCCGTATTTCCGGACAATATCCTTGAAATTCATATCTTTTAATATTTTACGACAAATTTAATCATATTTGCCGATTTATTGTAAATTTGCACTCCGGTGCCGTGAGGCATCTACATATACTTTGGGGATGTTCTGGTTTTGACAGCATTGCTCCCAACAGTAAGCACGCCGGGCGTAGAGGGCTTGCCCGTTAATCTCAGTTCTCAACAATTCAGTTGGCAATTACAACTACTCATTCGCTTGCTAGTCTTTAGAAGACACAGCATCAATCAGAAGCGCCAAGGCTGCGCACGCTGACGAATATCCCGCCGGAATTCAGGCCGGTCCTTTCTGGCAACCGGGGTATCATTCAGACCGGATGCACGGGGAAGACTCCTCTAAGCCCCGCCAAGATTCAGAGGATAAGACCGGGATCAGCCCGCCTGCCGGCATTCCCTATCCTACAACCAAAGGCCGGATAAGCGTGTAGAAAGCTGCCTGGCTGGATGTTTGGACGGCGGTTCGACTCCGCCCATCTCCACAAAAAACGCATCTTTGGCCTTCCCCTGCTGCCGAAAACTTCTTCAGGACGGATGCGCTATTCCAGCGAGAATGACGGGGCTTTGGCTTCGGAACTGTAAAGTAGGTCGAAATCGAGGCCCAGAGACACGATTTCCTTGAGGAATGCATTGAAATATATGTCCTCCCTCCAGTCCTGCATAAAGACCACATAGAACCATCCGTCGGCGGCGGTGACTTCCATCAGGATTCCAATCCCGATGGGTTCTCCTGCGGGGAACAGTGCTTCTATATGTTTGTCACAGGTTCCGAAAGATTTTTTCCCCGAATAGCTTATGGCAAATGTCGTCTGGTTGAAAAATGCCTGCATTCCCTGCCCGACCGCATTGAACTTGTCCTGCAGGGCAGGAAGGGAATTGACCGCCTCGCAGGCAGCCTTTATTCCGGCAACTGTGTTCAGGAGCACTTCGGGGTCGGACAGATATAGAATGTTTCCTCGCATTGCCGTATTCTGCTGATCCAGCGTCATATCCCGCATAGAGCGTTCATATACAAGAGGCAGGGTCGTCACCATATTGTGGTGTGACTTTTCGGCCCCCACAACACTGCGGTAGTCGCAATAGACCTGACCTATGATGGGCTCGGATGCCTGAGGGTGCAATTTGTCTATGGCGTGGCTCATCAGGAGCGAGAGTATGGTGTTCGGCGTGCCGTCGCTGCTCTTGCACAGGGACATAAGCTGTTTTTCATTTATGCGGATATAGTGCAGGTACTGCCGTGAGCGCACGACCAGGCCCTGCTCCTCGAGACGCAGTGCCTTTGAGGGGATTTCCGGCGGAGGAAGCAGCCCGCACGACTGCGGAATCGGCGCGGTGAAAGGGTCGAAATACTCGGCCGGGTCAATCTCGGAACCTGCAAGATAAACTCCGGGCATATCGATTTCTTCGTTGTAGCGCAGCTTGCAGTAATAGTACATCAGAGTATGAAGCACAGGCCCGCGTCCGCGTCCGTCGAATATTGCGTGGACATTATTGAAAAAGATATCCTTCCCGAAATATGTAAGTGCGAAAAGATGGTAGTTGGACTCCTTTCCGCACAGTGTCATCGGCTTGTCCGATTCCTTTACAACCAGGGGCAGGTCGTTGTCTTCAAGGTAATAGCCCCTTTCGTCGGCCACTATGCGTTTCTTCAGATAGGGGTAGCGCGTCATTGTCACGTCAAGTGCATCTTGCAGCACTCTTCCGTCCACCTCGTCTTTCATATGGACTATGTAGCGGAAAGACTTCGAGATATGCTCGTTCAAGCAGTAGTAGTCCAGTGTGTCACAGAAAAAATTTGTCATAAATGTCTGACTTTAAAATAGGTGTGCGAAATGTTTCCAGATTAGGTCGATGTACCGCTGATCCATATTGGAGTTGCTGGTGAAAACGAGGACTGTTTCCTTTTCCGGATTCACGAATGCATAATTGCCTAACATGCCTTCCATACGGTAGGTGCCTGACTTTCCCTGCCATACGTAGTAGCCGTAGCCCTGTGAATGGTCATTGGAGGGATCGTTCAGCACAGCAGGATCGGAAGACTTGGTGAATGCCTGTAACGGACTGGATTCGACAAGTTTGGATGTCATTGTGCCAACCCATTCAGCCGGGAGCAACTGGTTTCCGTTCCATTTT
The DNA here is from genome assembly GCA_024401895.1 of Bacteroidales bacterium. Lineage (GTDB taxonomy): Bacteria > Bacteroidota > Bacteroidia > Bacteroidales > UBA932 > Cryptobacteroides. The sequence continues at coordinate 28,544 of JAKSKE010000006.1, read as the reverse complement.
CCATGCTGAAGCAGAAACTGTCCCAGTTTGGCAACGTCTTCAGTGCAGAGTGACATGCCCCAGCCTCCAACGCATATTCCTGCCGGACTTTTCTGCCATTCCATGTCGGTGATATGCAGCGGCTCCAACAGTCTCGGGGTAATGTAATCCATAACGCTTGTGCCGGATGTCTTCTCCAGAATTGCGGCCACTATGTACGAAGAGAAGAAATTGTAGTAGAACTTTGTGCCCGGCATAGCGGTCTGATTGGATGCGAAGAATTCACTTATCCAGTCGAAGTCTGCATCTGAATCGGTTTTGAAGACGGAAAGAAGCTTTGGAGTTTCCTCAAGACCGCATGTCATGGTCAGAAGATGGCGTATTTTCATTGCGGAGAGTGTGTCTGAGACGTGTTCCGGCAGTTGTTCCGGAAAATAGTCTATCACCCTGTCCTCTACACTGAACAGTCCTTCCTCCACGGCAAATCCCACTGCCAGTGCAAGGACGGTCTTGCTTACGGAAAAAACATCGTTTTTGCTATCGGGCATCTTTCCATCGAACCATTGCTCAAATACGACATTGCCGTGCTCCACTGCCATGATGCTGTACGGCTGCGCCCTGTCGGGGGCGGTGACGGATATCGCCTCATTGTAAAAACTTTCTGCTGCTGCCGCCCATTCGGAAGATACTTCGCCACGTGGCAGACTCGTCAGGTCTGTAGTGTCTTTACATCCTGTGGTGAACAGAACCGTCAGGAACAGTATAACTGATAATACTCTTCTCATCGTTCGTTTTTCTGCTTGTCAAAAAGACGGTCTGCCTCCAGATAGAGGAGTTCTGTCTCCATTATATTGCGTATGCGGTTGCTGATGACCTTGCGCCCGACTTCGGACATCATACCGTCGTGGTCCTCTGCAACGTCATATATGGTAAGCTGGTGGGATGGAATGAACTTCTGAAGACCGCCGGCCAGTTCCCGCACAATATGTGCGAAATATGTACGCTGCGATGCCGCAAGGCCTTCGGCAATCTTGACGGCCTTGAAGAAATGCACCCTGCCGGTATATGGCCGGGGTTCGAATTCGGCCATATTGCGTCCTACCAGACGCGAGTTGGCAATGATTCTTTCGATCATCCCGCGTTCGCGGAATTCGGCGAAGAGGGGACTGTTCTCGTAATATTCCCTGTTGACATTCTCCACTTGATTGGCTATGACCAGACGCTTGTCGTAGTCGCTGTTCATTATGTAGGCGTCGATGAGAATCAGACTTCCCATATCTTCACCGGCCTCCTTGAGCTGGCAGGCCATCTCGTAGGCGATCATACCTCCGTAACACCAGCCGCCCAGATTGTACGGACCGTGCGGCTGCCGCTGTTTGAGGATCTCTATGTACTTGGCTGCAATTGCGGGAATGCCTTCGCGGATGTCGTTGGGATGATAGATGTTGTACTGCTCGATTACCGAGAAGGAGCAGCAGTCCCTGATGTCGTTCGCAAGGGCATAGTAGGCCTCGCTGCCGGTGCTTCCGGTGTGTATGAAAACGAGCGGCGCCTTGTCGCTGTGCGACGAATAGACATAGTCCAGTGGAACTCCGCCGCAGTTGCTTTCAAGAGTGAGCGCAATGTCGTGCACCGTGGGATTCTCATATATTTTTGCGGCCGGCACGGCTGTGCCAAAAGTTTTGCCCAGTTCTGCGCAAAGACGCATAATCTGTATGGAATCGCCTCCCAGTTCGAAGAAACTGGAATCGGCTCCCAGGTATGCGATATCGGTATCCAGCACCTTGCAGAATGCTTCTGCAACCTTCTTTTCCATCTCTGTGCATAGCGGCTTTATGTCGCTGCGGTAGCGGGCGGGCACAGGAAGGTTCTTGCGGTCGATTTTGCCGGTGGGGCTGATAGGAAACTTGTCCAGATGCATATACCTGAGGGGCACCATATAGCGGGGGAGTTTCCCGTAGAGGAAATCGATGATTTTATCGGTGTCGACGGGCGAACCGTCGGCAGATGTGTAATAGCCGCAGAGATATTTGCTGCCGCGACCGTTGTCCACGCCCTGAACCACGGCTCCCGTGATGCCGCAGAACTGCTTGATTGCAATTTCTATTTCTCCGGGTTCGACTCTCTGTCCGTTTATCTTAAGCATCCAGTCCTTGCGGTTGACGTAGTGGATGATGCCTTCGGAGTCGATGCGTGCGACATCTCCCGTGTGCAGCCATCCGTCCCGGTAAAGGGCTGCGGTGCGTTCGGGGTCCTTGAAATAACCCTGGCAGAATGAACCTTTGAGAACCATTTCGCCGTCGATGTCCGGGGGAACGTCATTGCCGTTCTCATCTACCACGCGGGCAATGTTGTGGTTGATGCCGCGCCCCAGAGGCGCAGAGTCGGACATTTCGGAAACCTCGTAGGACATAACCGCCCCTCCGGTTTCGCTCATACCGAACATATTGTAAAGAACGTAGCCGTCCTGGGAATGCTGGGTGGTAAGCTTCTCTCCTCCGGTAATCACGGCCTTAAGGGTCTTGCCGCTGTTGTGGAAAGACGTGAGGACGGCGGGGCTCACGTGGCATACCGTAATTCCGTGCTCCCGTATGTAGGTTTCGATGGCCGCTGCGCTGGCTTTGCATTCATCGCTGAGTATATGGACGGTTCCTCCGCCGTACAGAACGTCGAAATTGCCGATAATCGTTACAAAATAGAACGGCGATGCGGCTCCGAAACGGGTCTGCTCATTATGTGCGATTTCTGCCGGTACCCGGGGGTTGTTGTCTATGAGAGTGGAGTGATTGTGCAGTATGCCCTTTGGCTTTCCGGTACTGCCCGACGTATATATAAGGAGCGCGCCGTCGCCGGGCTGCGGGTAGGCTATGTCTGAGATGCCTGCCGCCGGATGGTCTGTTATCTCTGCCAGAATGCTTTCATCTATTGTGAGAGGGCTGTCACAGTGACCGGTTATGAACTCTATTCTGTCCTGGGGGAATTTGTCGCCCATAGGCACGGATACACAGCGTGACAGCCAGATTCCAATCTCGACCGCCATATATTCGGCACACGCAGGCAGTTTGACTGTAATGAACGACTGTGGGGCAATGCCTCGCCCGCCCAGATATGCGACCGTCTTGAGCGCGAGCTCCAGAATCTGGCCGTAGGACGTCTCCCTTGTGCCGGCCTTGTCCACAACGGCAATCCGTTGCGGATGGGTGAGGCAATTGTCAACTATTCTTTTCAAATATGTCGATTCCATATATACTAGCGTTTGAAGTCACTGTCGAATACTCCGAGGCCCTGGATGCAGCGCAGGTAGTTCTCGATATAATCCCAGGTGGTGAATGACCAGCGGAATCCCAGTCTCAGGAGCACCTGTGCGGTGTAGGTCTTGGTGTCCCATCCGTTGGCTACCCTGAACTTGCCGTCGTTTTCTTCCTTGTATGCAATGAGGCTCTGGACGAGTTCAGACCTCTGGGGGTCCTGCATTGCCTCTGAAAGACGGCGCTGGAACTCCTCGTTCTCGACCCTCTCGATGGGGATGCCGATTCTGTTCATACAGTCGATGGTGTCTCCGTAAGGCGGCCAGTGAACGTTGCCCGGCTGGAAGACGGTGCACCCGTCCGGAGTCAGCGACAGGCGTACAATGGCATCGGCAACCTCGTTGATGGGGGAGAACTCGGAATATCCGCAATCCCTCTCATAGGGTACACAGCCCAGGACCTGGTAGGCCTTGAGCGTGGCCATAGCGTTGTTGCTGCGGAAGTTTATCTGGAATTCTCCGTCGGTAGAGCGGGCCGACAAGTTGCCCAGACGCATTACCTTGCCTTTGAGCCCGCGGTTCACTACGGCGTCCAGTACGGCACGCTCGGCGAGGAACTTTGAGGCCGTGTACTTGGAAGTGAGCTGCTGCCCGTAGTACAGGTCTTTCTCGGTGAGGAAATGCGGGGCTGTGGCAGAATCGCTCACGGTGAGTCCCGCAACGCTTCCGGTAGAGGTCTGTATGAACCTGGCTCCGGTGCGCACGCAGAGGTCTATGCAGTTCTGGCAGCCCTTAATATTGATGTCTTCGATATCGGTGCCGGCCGAGAAATGCTTGACGTTTGCGGCACAGTTTATAAGCACGTCGATATGCTTGTCAAATCTGTCGAATGCTTCCGCCTTGGTTACGTCTCCGTCGATTACGAAGATGCGGCTGCCGAACTGTGCCTCGTAGGTATTGCCGAAGTAGTAGTACAGCAGGGTGCGCACACGGCTTTCGGCCGAGATGGATTTGCCGCTGCGGACAAGGCAGTAGATATGGGGAACGTCATCGCGCAGAATGAGATTGTGCAGGACGTGGATTCCGAGGTAGCCAGTAGCTCCGGTCAGGAATACGTCTCCCATCTGTCCGTAGCATTGGCCGTTGCGGAACGTGTCGATGTTGTTGGCCGCAAGCAGGTCGTCCAGCTGGCTGTAATCGTAGTTCTCGATTTCGTCGATGAGCGGCAGGTTGCTGCTCCTGGATTCATTGTCGTAGAGGTCGGGCCTCAGCATCCTGGCAAGAAGCCGGGGTGTAGCATTGTCGAAGACATTCTTGTACACCATTGTGTAGCCCTCTTTGGCCGCTTCGGCAATCAGCTGCATTGCTACAAGCGAGGTGCCGCCCATCTCGAAGAAATTGTCCAGGGCACCCACCCGGTTCACTTTGAGTATTCTCTCGAAGATGTTGCAGAAGGTCTTCTCGACATCGTTCTTGGGAGCTTCGTATCCTACGCTTCTGAATTCCGGTACGGGCAGACGCTTAACGTCGGTCTTGCCTACGGGAGTCAGAGGCATTTCATCCAGGCGGACAAAGATTCCGGGCACCATATACGGGGTAAGCCTTATAGACATTACCTCTCGGAGTCCGTCTTCATATTCCTGCACGGGAACATTGGCCACAGTCTCATCTACGGTATAATATCCTATGAGCTTGTCTATGTTACCAAGTTTCTTGATTACGGCCACGCACTGGCGCATTCCGGGATACTGAGACATTACTGTCTCTATTTCTCCCAGCTCGATTCGCAATCCGTTGAGCTTGACCTGATTGTCGGTACGGCCCATAATTATTATGTTGCCGTCGGCAGTCCACATTGCATAGTCGCCGGTGCGGTATATGCGCTTGCCCTGCCATTCGATAAAGGTCTCGGCAGTGCGTTCGGGCATATTGTTGTATCCGCGCGCCAGGCCTATTCCGCCAATGCAGAGCTCTCCCATTACCCCGACGGGAAGTTCGTTGCGGTCGCTGTCAAGCACCTGGTAGGTGTAGTTTGTGAAAGGCTTGCCCACGTGTATTTCGCGAGTGCCGTTAAGGACGCCGGCGCTGCTGCCCATTGTGGTTTCGGTGGGACCGTAGGTGTTGATGATGTAAACGTCCATCTTCTCAAGCTCTTCCAGAAGCGCTCCGGGGAGCTTTTCGCCTCCGGTAACCACGCATTTCATCTGGTCTTTGACCAGATTGTAGTAATCTTCGAACTCGAGGTTTACTGCCAGACGGGACGGCGTGCCGCTGATAGTCTGCGTACCGGTACGGCGGCAGAGTTTTACCATCTCTACCGGACTCATTATCTCGTCCTCATTGGCGAAAACCACGGTGTCGCCGTTGAAAACCTGAACTCCTATCTCACCCACTGAAAGATCGAAGGAAACGGTGGACTGGCAGAGCCCGAATTTGTTGGCGTTGCTGTCCGACCCGAAATTGGTGTCGCTCTTGTAGAAGGTGAGGAAGGAGGCTGCGCCCAGATGCTCGATCATTACGCCCTTGGGACGTCCGGTGGAGCCGCTGGTATATATAAGGTATGCCAGGTCGTGAGGATCGACTTTTACGTCGAGGTTCCCGTCCGGCAGGGCCCGGGCTTCATCAAGCAACTGTGCAATGTCCACGCCGCGGCCGGGATAACCTGCTACCTTGTCGGCGGTGGTTATTACAAAACGGCCCTCCGAATCGTCGAGGATATATTCGATGCGGTCGGCGGGGTACTCCGGATCCATAGGGATGAATGCTCCGCCGCATTTCATTACGGCGAACATAGACGTGAGATAGAAGCTGCGGCGGGGCAGCAGCAGAACTACGCGGTCACCCTTCTGCATTCCCCGGGCAATGAGCGCCCGTGCCAGCCGGTTGGCCTCGGAGTTGTACTCGCGGTAGGTCATCTCGCGGTCGCAGGCAATGAGCGCAAGGGCGTCGGGCGTCTTCTGCGCCCATTGCTCTATTCCTTCGTGGAAGGTGGTGATGGGGAACGACATATCTTCGTTCACGCTGTGCATACCTTCGACCTCGAGCCTCTGCCGTTCGCTCATTATGCTTATATTCTTCACTTTCTCATCCATTCCGGCCAGGAAATGCCCGGCTGTGGCCACGACGCTTTCCGTAAAGTGAAGCGCAAGTTCGCGGCTGTACAGGGAGTCGTCATACTCGGCATCGACGCAAGGGACTCCGCCTACGTTCTGAATGAAAATACTGAACGGAATCTTGGCTTTCGACAGGGCGCTCGTACTGCGGATGACTTCTTTCCCGTCAACGCTGTAACTGCTCAGTACGCCCATCTGGTAGGCATAGCTGGCGCAGCCCTTGAAATCGTAGTCGGACGCTATTCGGGCGAAAGGATAGTTTTCGTGGTCCATACTTCCGAAGAAAGCCTCGCTGGCTTCAAGTATGAATTCCCTCACTGTCTGGTCCTTCACGTGGACGGCGCAGGGGAGGGTGTTGACAAACATTCCAACGGTGTCGTTGATTGTTATGTCGTGCCGTCCCGAACTTATGAATGCCGTATATACGTCCTTGGTGTTGGCGAAGCGGGACAATGCATAGCTGAAGGCCGCGTACCAGAAATGGGCCGCGGTTACGCCTTTCGGAAGTACCGGATTGATCAACTCTTCGGGTATGGGGGTCACCACGTGCTGCGGTAGGCCGTCTCCTGCGGGAGTCTTGTCGGCAGGCACGTTGGCTGCAGATTCGTAAGCGGCGAACATCTCATCGTAGAAGGCCTTGCATTCCTTTATGTCCTGCGATGATTTGTCGTTCTGATTCTTGGCGAATTCCAGATATGAGCGGCCCTCGGGTTCTATTTCTTTTCCTTCGAGCACGCTCAGAACCTGCTTTATAAAGATATTGAGTGAGGCGCCGTCGGCTACAAGGTGATGCATATCTATGAAGAGGTGGCAGGGACCTTCGGGAACAGAGTATATTTCTGTGCGCACAAGCACGTCCCGTTCAAGGTCGAAGGGCCGGACGAAATCCTTTCGGGCGGCATCTATCTCGCCGGCGGTGACCGTCTTCACCGGAACCTGGAAACGGAGAGGGTCGCCGCTCCGCATTACGACTCCTGAGTCGGTCTGGAAGAAATTGCAGAACAATGACGGATGTATGCCGGCTACCTTCCTCACAGCGTCTTCCAAAGCCCGGGGGCTTGTTCCCAGAGGGAATTCGAGCATCATCGGCATATTGTACATTGTGGTCCCGGGATTCATCTGGCAGTCCATATACACACCCTGCTGCGGGAATGTGAGAGGTGCCTCTGCGCTCTCCTCCGGCTTTCCGGAATCTTCGGAGGAAACGGCTGTGCCACCGTTCATCCATTTCTTGAGTATCTCGTTCTCTATGCTCTGCAGCGAACCGGACCTGGTGAGTTCTCTGGAATTGAGAGAGACTCCGTATTTCTTGAAGACAAGGGCGGCGAGCTTTATGCTCGATATGGAAGTGAGTCCCACATTACCCAGCACATCGACTATCGAGAAGTCTTCGGTATCCACTACCGATGCAATGATAGACTTGAGCTCGGTTTCCAAGGCATTCAGAGGGACCGAAGCCATTTGTGCGGCGGATGCCTGTCTGGGTTCCGGCTTGGGAAGAGCTTTGCGGTTCACTTTCTGGTTTACATTGAGAGGAATGCGGTCTATCTGCATTGTTACCGAGGGAACCATATAGGGCGGCTTGCGCTCGAGGATGAATTCATTGAGGGCGTTGACGTCTATCTCGCTGTCACCAACTATGTATGCGGCAATGAACTTGCTTCCGTCGGGTTTGTCGAAAGCCTGTACGGTAACGTCTACGATGCCGGCAAACTCCCGTATTACGGCTTCCACTTCCTTGAGTTCTATGCGGAATCCGCGAATCTTGACCTGGCCGTCCCTGCGTCCTACAAATTCAATGTTGCCGTCGGCACGGTAGCGCACAATGTCCCCGCTGTGATAAGCCCTGCGGCCGTTCATCGTAAAGAACGCTTGGGCTGTCATTTCGGGTCGGTTGAGATATCCCCGGCCTACCTGCTCACCCGTAATTATTAGCTCTCCGGCGGCACCGACGGGCAGACGGTGCATATTTTTATCGACTATGTAGCAGTCGAGAAGGTCGGTGGGTTTTCCGATGGGGATGTTGGGTTCCTTCCCAAGCACCGGCTTGGTGGTAGAGAATACGGTGCATTCGGTAGGCCCGTAACCGTTGTGGAAAATATATTCTGCCGGCGGATCGATGCTTACCAGTTTTTCTCCGCCTACACTCAAATGTTTCAGGGAGCGGTTCCTGGTATTCTGCAGGAACTGCACGCCCACCTGGGTGGTGATAAAGCTGTGCGTAATGCCGTTGCTCTCGAAATAGTCGTTGAGTGCGGCCAGGTCGAGCCTGAGGTCTTCTGCAATTACGTGAACCGATGCCCCCGTTGTGAGGGCCGGATACATATCCATCATATTGGCATCGAAGCCGAACGAGGCGTAGGCGGCTACCCTGTGCTCTGGCTTCAGGTCGTAGTAACGGCGGTACCATCCTATGAAGGCCACCAGATTGCGGTGCTCCAACATCACTCCTTTGGGTATTCCGGTGGAGCCGGATGTGTAGAGCAGGATGAATAGGCTCTGAGGGGTGAGGTGGTCGGAAGGTACTTCCTCTGCGGCGGTTTCCGCCAGCCCGCCCGTAAGCAGGACTTCACCCTCGTATTCGTCGGTCAGATTCCGCAGTTCATCGTCGGCAATGAGCAGGGCGGCATCGGCGTCCTTCACCATAAAGTTCAGCCGCTCCCGGGGATAACTCGGGTCCAGAGGCTGGTATGCGCAGCCTGCCTTCATAGCAGCAAGAGGCAGAATGAACATATATTCGTTCCTGGGTATGAGGATAGATACCACGGGCTCCTGCCGGCCGCAGTCCTTGACCTTGGAGTAAATAAGGCCGCCGATTCTGTCGGTAAGGGAGTCCAGCTCGCGGTATGTGTATTTCTTGTCCCTAAATACGGCCGCAATGTTGTCGGGGTACTGCAGTGCGGCCTTCCGGAAGAGCGAAAGTACGGTTTCACCGGCATTTTCATTGGCGGGAAGGGGAGTGTCCTTTACGTTGAAGGAGTCCAGGAGCGCCAGTGTGGCTTCGTCGCAGATTTCCACCTCGCTCATACGGCCGCGGACCAGCAGCTCGCTTACAACGTGCCGTACAGCGGCGGCAAAGCCGCTCATCATTGCCTCGGAGAAGAGGCTGCCGTCATATTCGACCTTGATTTCTCCGCCCGATTCGGAACTGCCCTCAATGAATACTGCAATGGGGAACTTGGCTCTTTGAAGGGCCAGTTTCTCTATCGAAATGTAACCCTTGGAGCAATTGTAACGGTCTAGCACACCTACTTGGTATGCGTACATTATATTTGCGGCGTAGCCGTATTTGCGGGCTATGAGACTGAAAGGATAATTCTCGTTTGCAAGGGTGTCGACAAACGTTTCTGCAGTCCGGTGCAGGTAGTCGCTGACCGTCATCCCGGAATCCACGCTGTTTACCAGAGGCAGGGTGTTCACGAACATTCCAAAAGTGTTGGAGATGCGAAGGTTGCTTCTTCCGTTGGAGATGGTGCACAGCCCTACCGTATCTTCGGCGGTATATCTGCTCACAACATAGGATACGGCGGCGAGATACAGCGATGCCGGAGTTATGTTGAGTTCCTGACACTTTGCCTGTACCGTACCGAGGTCGGCGCAGACCTTGATCTGGGCCGGTCGGTGACTGTCGTCGCCGCCATAGATGTCGGGCAGCAGGGCCGAAGCCTCTTCTACCGCACTCAGCCTTTGGGCGAAGTATTCCTCGGCACCGGAATCGATTTTCTGGTCGGCCGTAAATGCATAGTAATCATATTCTTCCTTCGGGAGGTCCGACCCGTCCAGCGCCAGGCACAGCTGCCTGTAGAACAGATTCAGGGAAGCCCCGTCCATTATGAGGTGATGGAAGTCGCAGAGCAGGTGGACTGCAGACTGGGTTTCAACGATTTCGAAGCGGTAGAGCGGACCTTCCTGCAAGTCGAACGGACGCACGAAGTCCTTCTTCTCCTGTTCCAGTTCCTGTTCGGTGAGAGTTAGAACGGGCAGTTCTGATTTCATTTCATCCATCGGGCACTGCCAGGTGTCGCCGTTGTCGTCGGTTTGGAAATGGGCGCCGATATACGGATGCGCCTCCAGAATCTTCTCCAAGGCGTTCTTTACCTGAGGGGTAGTGACTCCCTGCGGCATATTGATGCAGACCGGAAGGTTGTATTGAATGTCCCCGGGATTGGCGACGCACTCTGAATATACGCCCAATTGGGAGAAGGACAGAGGCTGACGCCTGACGGCTGCGGTCTGCGGCTTTCTGGCATCGCCGTCCTCTTTTACCTGAAGTTTTGCCGCCAATTCCCTGATAGTGGGATACTTCATAATGTCACGGACAGCCAGGATGGCATTCATTCTGCCGTTTACAAACACGGACAGCTGGATGGACATCAGGGAAGTGAGTCCGGCGCTTATGAGGTTGGTGGTTACGCCGAAGTTGGAGTTGCCCAGAATTTCGGCGACTATGTTGTAGAGATCCTGCTCGACGGCAGTTCCCGGCATAATCTTTTCTTCTTCCGAAAGCGTGAGGACAGGCTGGGGGAGTGCCTTGAGGTCGGTCTTCCCGTTGGGCGATACCGGCATCTTTTCCATTTCCACGAAGATGGTGGGTACCATATAGTGAGTGAGGCTTCTGCCCATCTGCTCTTTGAGAGTCTCGGCGCTGACCTTTTCTTTGACGGTGTAGTATGCCACAAGATGGTCGTGTCCTTCCAGAGTCCTAATCATTGCAACGCCTTCCTTGACCTGGGGCTGTCGGCACAGGACTGCTTCCACCTCGCCGAGTTCTATACGCAGGCCGTTGAGCTTTATCTGGTTGTCCTTGCGGCCCAGAATGACGACTTCTCCGTCGGTGTTCCAGTATGAATAGTCACCCGACTTGTAGCAGCGTTCTCCTTTATATTCTATGAATGCCTGGGCCGTCTTGTCCGGCAGGTCGTTGTATCCGGCGGCGACTCCGAGACCCCCTATCAAAAGTTCTCCGGTAACCCCGGCGGGCAATTCATTGAGGTCTTCATCTACGACATATTCCCTTACGTTCAGGAGAGGTCGCCCGATGGTAATATGGTCGGAGTGGGTGAGTTCCTTGCCGTTGCAGCTCACACTGATTTCGGTAGGGCCGTATGTGTTGAAAAGGCGTGCTGTGGGTGCGAGTTCCTTGACCTGGGGCAGCAGGGTGGGAGGGTACTTCTCTCCGCCCAGAACTATGAATTTGCACTTGGACAGGGCTTTGCGGAAGTCCGGAAGGTCGAGGAACATCTTGAGGCGCGACGGCGTGCCGCTGAATCCGTCCACTCCGGTCTTCTCCATAAGGGCGGCGAGGGCCGCGGGGTCTGAGGTCTGGTTCTCGTCGGCAAAAACAAGTGTCATTCCGTTGTACAGCGAAGCTCCTATCTCCTTGAGGGACAGGTCAAAGCTTACGGTGGTGATGCAGAGCATCGTCTTGCATCCGCTTACAAGGGCGTGGAAATGCCGGTTCTCTTCGTGGTCGGTAAGATAGTTGCAGATTCCGGTGTGACGCAGCATTACTCCCTTGGGACGTCCGGTAGAGCCGGAAGTGTAGATGAGATATGCCAGGGAATCACTGTCCAGACCGATGGCGGGGTTCTGCTGCCAATCTTCGTTGCCGGAGTCCGAGAGCAGTTGCTCCACATCCAGGGCGCGGGCCCCGTATTCTGCCATCTTATCCTTTGTGGTAATGACGTATCGGGCGTGACTGTCTTCGGTAATGAGTCTGATGCGCTCGGTGGGGTATTCGGGATCGCAGGGGATATATGCTGCTCCGGCCTTCATTACGCCGAACATAGCAATCAGATAAGAACTTCTGCGGGGCAGCAGCAGACAGATGCGGTCGCCGGGCACTACGCCTTTCTGAATAAGCGAGTGGGCAAGCATATTGGCCCTGACGTTGAAACTGTGGTAACTCAGCGTTGCGTCGCAGGCAATTACGGCCGTTGCGTCGGGAGTGCTTTCAGCCCAGTGTTCTATGCAGTTGTGGAAAAAGGGAAAACGCACTGCAGAAGGGTCGATGCAGGTCTGACGGTAAGATTCCACTTCGGCCTTCTGCCTGTCCGACATTATCGACACGTCCAGAAGCCTTCCGTCGGGATTCTCCAGGAAACGGGATACCACCGAATCCATAGACTCGGCGAATCTGGCCGCAAAATCGGCGGAATACATTGCCGTGTCGTAATTTATGACGATTGCGGGCCGGTCGTTGACATTGTGTATGGTAATGGTGAACGGGAAAGTATGGGAGTTCTTCCTCATTGCCTCGGCCTTGACGGGGCTGCCGCCAATCCGGTAGGTCTTGCCCAGGGTCCCGTACTGATAGGTGAAGCGGCACAGCTGCTCTATGCCGTAATCGTTTGCAATGGTGGCGAAGGAATATTCTTCGTGGCTGCGGACTTCCTGGAACATCCTGCGTGTGCCGTAGATGTACTCGCGAATGCTCACGTCTTCTATCCTGGACACAAGCGGCAGGCTGTTCACGAACATTCCCACTACGCCTTCAGACAATGGATTGAGCCGTCCGTTGCTTATGGTTGTAAGACAGAGCTCCCTGGAATTTGTGTACCTGCCTATGGTGTAGAATGCCGCTGCCAGAAACAACGCAGAGGGAGCCGTTCCCAGCTCTTTCGCCTTCGCAATTACGTCAACGGCACTTACGGGCCGAACAGTCTCGTCGTGGGGGCCGTTCTGGCCGGTAAGGTCGGCGGGAAGTTGCGTGGAGGTTATTCCTCCTCCCAGCAGCCGGTCGTAGAAAGCCTTGTTGTCGGTGGCCGAGGCGCTCTGAGCTTCGGCGAATCCGGCATAAGAGTTGGGCTCAGAGGAAGGCTCGCCTCCGTTGAGGATGGTGCATATATCATCCATCAGTATGTCGAGGGATGAACCGTCATATACGAGGTGATGAAAGTCCATAAGCAATTCGACTCCGGAAGGGGAGTCCAGCACAACGGCCCTGTAAAGCGGGCCTCTGGATAGGTCGAACGGGCATACAAAAGACTCTTTCCCGGCTTTGTGAGCGGCATCATCCACTTTGTGAACTTCTACGACTGCAGAATATGCGTCGGCATATACCTGAACCGCACGGCCGTCCCGATTCTCGAAATGCGAGAAAAGTGCCGGATGAAGTTCGAACGCTCTCTTTACCGCAGCGGCCACGTCGGCGGAGCCGATGCCTTCAGGAATTGAAACTGCTTTGGGATTGTTGTATTGGAGATTCTCCGGATCCAGGATGCAGTCGATATAAACTCCCTGTTGGGCGCTGGTCAGAAATGTAGTCTTGTTGCTCATATATGTTCTTATATTTTTAATCTTACCATATTTTGATTGAACAGGTACTTGTACTGGATATCCTTGCAGAACTCTTTTGCAAGGGTAAGTCCCAGGCCAATATGATTCCCGCCGGCATTGATTGTCTCCAACGGATTGAAGGCGGCCCCGTCGTCGTGAATCATAATGTAAACTCCGTCATCCTTTAAATTTGCGGCCAGGTCAACGGACCCGGCATTGGCGTGACGTATTATGTTGTTGATGAATTCTTCGGTGCATACGGCGGCAACGTTGACGGTATGCGGGGTGGCTCCATTCGACGAAAGGAACTCGCGCAGAGCCGATATGGCTTCGCTCAGGGAAGCCGATGTGGGTTGCACGCTTATGTCAAGCTTGCAGGCCCGGTCACCCATAGGTATGAGTAGGAAGCGGCTCAATCCCAGGGTCTTGCGGTGAATGGTCAGGCTGCAAGCCGCTATTGCTAGAGCCGTTACTGCCTGTCCCGTGACGAAACCTATCCACCGGCCCCGGAACAGAAGGAAGAAAAGCATAGGAAGCAGGGCCTGCGATATCGAAAGCAGCAGAGCCATACCTTTTCTGTCAAAGAGCTGGAAAGCGGGCAGCATACAGCACAGCATACATTGAAATACTATGTTGAGAGAGAATACGGGCACCGCAATCCGCACCATTTCCAAACCTCCGCCATCCTTTACCCCCAGAATCGAACCGATTTGCGAGGGGAAAAGGACCAGAACCGCAGTATATGCGGCAAGGCAGATTGCCATAAAGGAATATCCGCGTTTCATCAGCATCAGGAGCCCGAGGTTGTCGTCCAAACCTTTGAGAATGGAGCCTACCGGCTGGATGGTCCTGAGCGTTCCGTTAAGGATAATCATAGAGAACGCCAGCAGCTGGATGCAAACCGCAATGGCTATGAGTCCGTTGTCTCCAAGAAAGCGGGACGCTACGTAATTGTTGCCTATGTACTGAACAGAGAGGAGTACGGTGGACAGGAACAGGGGCAGCCCTATTGAGAATATCTTGCCCAGCGGCAGGTCTCCGGGCCGGGTCTTGCACAGATGCAGGGATTCTTTCCTGAAAAAATGCGGCAATACAATGAGTATGCTTATGACATACATTACACAGGTGGCTGTGGCCGCACCTGCAATGCCCATCTGAAAGTATTTGATGAACAGTATGTCCAATGCTATGTTGGAAACGTTTCCCGCAATGACGGCGCGCGATACCAGCCGGGGATTCCCGTCCACGGTTACGAACTGGTTCAATGTAAGCATCAGGAACTGCGGCAATGTGGAATACAGGGTTACCCGCATAAATTGTTCGGCCAGCGGCCGGAGTGATTCCGACTGGCAGAGCAGGGCCGAGAGACTGTTGAAACACAGCAGGCCGGCTGCGGTGAAAAGGAGCGCCAGCAGTACTGAAAAGGCTACCGAAAACGTGAACAGCCTGTCTGCCGCCTTGCGGTCTCCCTTGCCGATGGCCATTCCGGTGAGGATAGTGGAACTCGCCACATAGAAACAGGTTATGGCAAATACCGTCTGGAGCAGAGGCTTGCTCAGGTTTACAGCCGCCAGTCCCTCGTCCCCAATGAGGTTGCCTACGATTGCGGCATCCACAATATTGGCTATCTGCGTGGCCGCCACGGTCAGCAGAGAAGCCCACAGATACTTCTTAAAGGCTTTGTTTATTAGAAACGGTGTCCTTTCAGGCATTTGAAAGTTATATGATGCCTATTTCAAAATGAATATCTTGTCGAAATGAGTCACTTTGAGGACTTCCATTATGTTTTCGTTGACACCCAGAAGTGTAACCTGCTGTCCCTGTGCGGCGCAGGCTTTGCGCAGGCGCAGGAATACGCGCAGGCCCGAACTGGCCACATAGTCGAGGGAATTGCAATCGATGGTGAGGGGCTTTGAGGACAAAGATTCCAATTCCTGAACCACAGATTCCATACGTTCTGCTGCCAATGTGTCGAAACTGCCTGTCATTACGGCTGTTACGCTCTCGGGATTGTTTTGAATTTTAATTTCCATTTTCTATGAATTTATTGTTTTATTGTCGTTTAGCCTCAGACTCAGCATTGTGATGTCGTCGCTTTGCTCTGTCTCGGACGAATGCTGTCTTATACTGTTGAGTACCCTTTCGATAAGGTCTCCGGCACTTTCTGCGGGCAATGCCGATACAGCCTCGAAAAGCCGATCCTTGCCGAATTCCTCATTTCTGGCATTCATTGCTTCAGTTATTCCGTCGGTGTAGAGGAAGAGGGTGTCTCCCGGTAAGAGCTTGAGCTTGCCGGGAACGAATTCGGCCTGGTCCAGAACGCCCATCGGCATATTCTCTGAAATCTGAAGGAATTCTGTCTTGCCGCCGCGCACAAGCAGGGGAGAATCGTGCCCGGCATTCACGTATTCCAGCTCTCCCGTGCCTAGGTCGAGGCATCCCAACCACAAGGTGACAAAACGGCACTGTTCGTTGTCGGCGCAAAGCGAAATGTTTATCTGTCTTGCCGCATCGGCCAGAGGCATTGCGGTGGCCGTACTCCTGAAAAGATAGTGTGTGGCAGCCATGAAAAGGGAGCCCTGCAAGCCTTTTCCGCTTACGTCCCCAATGCAGAAGTACAGGAGGTCATTTGAAAGAAAATAGTCGTAAAGGTCTCCACCCACGCTGCGGGCAGGGTGAAGGCAGGCCGATATGTCTATGTCCTGCCTTTCGGGGAACGGCGGGAATATATGCGGAACCAGCTCGTGCTGAGCTTTTGAGGCAAGCCGCATTTCATTTTCAATTACGGCTTTTTCCCTCTGTATGCGCTGCTGCTCCTCAATGTACGGTTTGGCCACGTACCTAACTGTAAGCCCTATGACCAAAGATACCACAATGAACATAAGGGCAAAAATCAGCGACATTCCAACCAAGGTACGGCCTACCACTTTGTCTATTATTTTTCTGTCGGCGGACAGAATGACTTTCCATCCGATATTGTCGATAGTGTTCTCCATAGTTACCAAATTTTCAGGAGAGAGTTCTCGGATGTATTCATCGGGAGCCACTATCATTTCTCCGGCCGAATTGTAAATGCTTATGTCAATGTCGGTCCTGGTCTTGTATTCGGTGACGAAAGAAGTCAGGTAATCGAGGAAAACGGCGGAATAAACCATCCCGATACGGGTGCATTCCGGTCCGTAAAGCGGGCAGTAGTAGCAAATGATATCTTCCCGACCCAAATCATAGTTTTTGATTTCACTCCAGGAAGAATTCCCATTGACGTAGGATTCAATCCAATCTTCGTCATCTTCCAGCTCGTCCCCGTTTATGTACACACCCGACAGTCGGGTGCCGGCATTGCTGTTCCAGGCATAGAGCTCGCAGTATCCTTCTGTGCCTGGCAGCCGTCCCTTCTCGAATACGATGGCCACGCCGTAAACGTTGTCCATCGATTCGAGGCTGCGTTGCAGCAGAGTGTCTATGTCTTCTTTGCAAGAGAGAGATTCCTTGACCAGGGCTGCCACCATATTGGTAGAACCTTCGATTCTCAGAAGCCTCTGTTCCATTATGCGTGATATGGCGGTGATGTCGTCTGAAAGACGTTCCTGCAGGATTCTTTCACAGTCCTCTGTCACAATGTGTGCAAGGACAACCATCACCACCGAAGAAACCACCAGAACTACGGCAGTGATAAACACTGTCATCCTGAATTGAAGGCCGCCGTCGGCCTTTTTCTGTCTGATGATTCTCATATCCTACACTGTAAGTTTTTCTCCTTCGCTGCGGGCTATTATGACTGCGCCGCAGGAGTCTCCGTAAACGTTTATATAAGAACGGGGTATGTCGCAAAGCTGCTCTACTGCAAGCACAAGCCCGATTCCTTCGAGCGGCAGGCCTACGGCTGTAAGCACAATCGTGAGCATTACCATTCCGGCCATTGGAATGCCGGCTGTGCCTATTGCGGCGAGCAGTGCGGTGAAGACAACCATTATCTGTTGCGCAATGCTCAAGTCGATGCCGTATGCCTGCGCTATGAAGATTGCAGTTACGCATTCATAGAGGGCGGTGCCGTTCATATTGATGGTGCTGCCCAGCGGCAGTACAAAACTTGCAATCTTGCCCGAAACTCCGCACTTCTGTTGCGAGTCTCTGATATTGATGGGCAGAGCCGCGCTGGAGGAGCAGGTGGACAGCGCCGTAAGCAGGGTTGTGGACATCTTGGAAATGTGTCTCCAGGGATTGACCTTTCCCAGCAGCCGTACGAGCAGGGGCAGTACTATAAAACCTTGGATGAGGAGCCCGCTCCAAACAACCAGCAGGAATATTCCCAGACTCCCTGCCATAGACAGGAGAGCCTGAGTGTCGCCCGCCTGCTTGCCTACGACTGTGGCAACTATTGCAAACACGCCGTACGGGGCCAGGCTGATGATGAAGAAGGTAATCTTCATTATCACTTCAAATATGGAGGTGAAAAGGGTCTGCAGCGCTGTGCTGTACTTCGAGTCAACCTTGTTCATAAAGAATCCGAAGATGACTGCGAAGAATATGATTGGGAGCAGGTCGCCCTTCGCCATACTTTCAAAGATATTGGAAGGGACTATGGCCACTATCTGGTCTATGAATGAAACGTTGCCGTTGGCGGTGTTCACTTCCGTCACAGTCTCCGAGAGGTTAAGGGAAGCGCCGACACCCGGCTTTATGAGATTTACCAGCACAAGGCCTATGGTTGCGGCAATGGCAGTTGTAAAGAAATAGTACCCCAGGGTCTTGCCCGCAATGCGGCCCAGCTCCGCTGAATTGCCCATTCCGGCCACGCCCAGGGCTATGGAAGTGAACACCAGGGGTATGACTATCATCCTCAGCCCTCTGAGGAAAATGTTGCCGGCCCATTCGATACATTTGGACCAGGTTTCGTATGGTGCGATTCTGTTGAGCAGAATTCCAGCTATGATACCGAGCCCTATGCCTATGAGGATTCTCCAGTGCAGGGCCAGGCCTTTCCTTTTTCCGGTTTCAGTTGAGTCCGATGCCATATCTGATAACATTCTAATGTTAAGATACAAAAATAACGAAAGTTTTGTAACTTTATGCTTTATTTGCGGGAATATGACAAAACCTTTTTTAAGTCAGGTTGTAAACCATTATTTTGCCACGGCTCAGACGACGCTGTTTGTTTTTCCGAACAGGCGCAGCCAGATTTTTTTCAAGAAGTATTTCGGCGAGAAGATGCTTGAAGAGAATGTGGGTGCAAGCATCCCCCGGCTTACGACAATCTCCGACCTCTTCAGGTCGCTTTACGCGCAGCAGGGGACCCTTGCCGATGAACTCACCCTTCTGGTGGAACTGTACGACGTTTACAGGCAGGTGAAGACCTCTGCGGGACAGCCGGCCGAACCTCTGGACGATTTCCTGTTCTGGGGCGGGGTTATACTGAATGACTTCGGAGACATTGACAAGTATCTCGCCGACCCGCAACAGATTCTGAAGAATATCGCAGATTACAGGAATATTGCCGTGGACCCGAAGGAGTTCGCCAGCGGGGCGCAATACGATGCAATCTGTTCTCTGGTGGGCAGCCTCAGGGGCAAGGACGGGAACTTCTCCAAGGAATATCATAAGACTTTCATTGCCATCTGGGACCTGTTGCTCCCTATATATGAGGGCTTCAACAAGTCGCTCAAGGACAAGGGACTGGCATACGAGGGAATGATTTTCCGGCACGTCGCCGAGCATCCGACCCAGAGCAAGGCGGAACTGCAACGCCTGTACCCCGAGGCAGAGAAAGTGGTGTTCGTAGGACTGAACGCTCTTTCCAACGCAGAACTGGCTTTCCTGCGCGGCCTTGCCCGGGAGGACGGCTTTGCCCAGTTCTGCTGGGATTTTCCCACCGACCCCCGGTATGGCTCGCCGCTTCTTTCCGACCCGCAGAACAAAGCTTCGCATTTTATCCGGAAGTATCTCGAACCCGGGGCAGGCTGTCTTCCTCAGGCCTTTCCGGTCGAGTATGGACCGCTTCCGCAGATATCGGTAATTTCTACAAGCACTACGGTTGCGCAGGGCAAGCTCATACCCTCGTTCCTTAAGGAAACCGATGGCACCGTGGACGAAAAGACTCTTGTGCTGCTGCCCGACGAGACGCAGCTCCAGTCGGTACTGACTTCCATCCCGACGGAATCTGTCAAAGTCCTCAACGTTACGATGGGTTCACCTTTGAACCTTTCGGGCTCATACTCTCTCTTTATCTCTATTTTGAGGCTTTTCGAAGGCAAGCGCCCCGGCCGCTTCTATCACAGGGAGGTTTGGGACATCTTCTCTTCGGCAATCTTCCGGCGCGCCCACTCCGAAGACGCCGACAAAATATGTGCGGTTAAGGACAAGGCCCAGGCATATATTCCATCCAAGAGCTTGGAATTCAGCCCGGTGTTCCGGAATCTGCCCGACAGGAATTCTGTGGACGAGGTTATCGCCTACCTGCTTTCAACCGTCGAGTTCCTTGCCTCGAAGATGGATGACGACAATCTGGAGCGGGAGGCGATGTATGAGATTTACCGTGTGGTGAATTATCTCGGGACACACGGGCTTCACGCCCGTTATACCGACCTGCGCTTCGACACCTTCAAGCGGCTTCTGGTGAAACTTCTTTCCGCCGTCAGCATCCCTTATCACGGAGAACCGCTGTGCGGCCTTCAGGTGATGGGGCCCTTGGAAGTGAGAGCCCTCGACTTCGAGAATATCCTCATACTTTCCTCTTCCGAAGGGGTGTTCCCGCGTAAGAATGTGGCAGACTCGTTCATCCCATATACTATCCGCAAGGCATTCGACCTTCCCACTTATGAGGAGCAGGACGCCATCTGGGCCTACTATTTCTACCGGCTCATTTCGCGCGCAAAAAATGTGTGGATGGCGTACAACAGTACCGCCGACGGCCTTCAGAGCGGCGAGCCGAGCCGTTACATAATGCAGCTCAAGTATGCCTACCGCGACTCGCTTGCACTGAGGTTCTTCAACCACGACGTAATATCGTCGGTGTCGGCAGAGTACAACTCATATTCGAATGACCGCCCATATTCCGGGCCGTTTTCGGCATCCTCGGTGCAGAAGTACCTCGCCTGCCCGCTGGCTTTCTATTACCGGTACATTAAAGGTATCGGCGATGACGATGAATCGGTGTCCGAGGATGTGGAAGGAAACCAGCTGGGGAACATTGTCCACAACACGATGGAGGAACTGTACCGGCCGTACATCGGCCGCGAAATCATCCGGAGCGACATTCAGAACCTGAATCCGAAGCCGGTTCTCGAGAAACATCTGAAGTCTGAACTGAATATCGACATTATAGAAGGTAAGTCGTTCATTGCATTCGAGCAGGCCGGGCAGTTTGTAAAGGAGATTCTGGAAGAAGACAAGGCCTATGCTCCATTCAGTATTCTGGGATTGGAACAGAAGATTGTAGCCGAATTTTACGGACGGCCCCTCTCCGGAACAATAGACAGGATTGACCTGAAGAAGAACGAAGCGGGCGAGGACGTTGTCAGAATTGTCGATTATAAGACCGGCAAATATTTCACCGAAGACATCCAGCCCATTGAAGGAACAACCGTCGACAATGCTTTCGGCAAGCCGGACTCGAATGCCTGGCCGAAAATTTCTATCCAGCTTTTCATTTACGATTATCTGTGGGAGTCGCTCAGAAATGGAGGAACCAGGGTGTATGTCAAGAATGAAGCGGGGGAGAACAGGGAATCGAAGGAGCGCAAAGCCGCTCTCCTGGAGCATATCGACAATAAATACGGAAATTCCATATATTGCCCCTATATGCTCAATGCCCAGCGCAATGACAGATCCGCCGGCAGTATGTTGCCAAAGACGCACAGCGGAGAGTTTTCCAAAGCGGCCTTCGAACAGTTTTCAGACCGGCTGAAATCCCTTTTGGACGAGATAGGAGACAGCGAAACGGAATTCCGTCACCGCGAAGGCTGCCGTCATTGCGAGTACTGTAAATATGAAACACTTTGTAGGAAATGATTGAGTTGATTACAGCATCTGCCGGCTCGGGCAAGACCTATACGCTGGCAAAGAAATACATTGAGATACTTCTTCGGGCTTATTTGAAAAACGGGTCGAGGGATACCGGGGAGTTCGAGCATATCCTTGCTGTAACCTTCACCAACAAGGCCACGGCAGAGATGAAGGACCGAATCCTGCAGGAACTTTACATCCTGTCGCAGAATCCGGTTTTGAGCGATTACTACACTGAATTCTGCGGCTCTTACGACCGTAAAACGGTTTCTGACCCGGGAACCTGGAAGAACATTCTGTTCACTCTTCTCCACAACTATTCCCGGTTCAGCGTATCTACAATCGACACGTTCTTTCAGTCTGTCCTGCGTCATTTTGCAAGGGAAATAGGAGAGTTCAATTCCTACAGAATCGAACTGGACCGAGACTCTCTGGTGAGCGAAGCCGCCGACAATCTTCTCTCGGGAATAACCTCCGACAACGACCCGGTATTCAAAGTGGTGAGCGCCCTGACAGGCGAAAAAATGGCAGACGGCAAGAAATTCAGTCCCAAACGGGAATTGACCGATATTGCCAAGGCTTTGATGGGCGGTGACTTCCTGCGAGTCTTCGAAGGTCTGAACCGGGATTCGGCATATTCTGAACTGATAGAGGAGATTAAGCACGGAGAGCCGAAGTTTACCAAGCGGGTGAACGATTTGGAGAAGGCCCTTAGAACCGATGCTCAAAAGGCCGCGGCGGAATCGGTCGAGCTTGCCGGCAGCCTGCTGGACGCCATTGACGGATACAATACGGAAAAATCGAATTATGTGAAGAAGAATGTCAGAGATGGCGTTGCTTCTTATCGGGAAACCGGCAAACGCTTCTCGGATCCCTGTCTTCTGGCCTTAAAGGGCGACGGGGACAAACTGTTCGCAAAGAATGCTCCGGACAAGGACCGTTTCCTGGCCCGGAACTCTGCTTTGATGGACCGGCTTGTCTCGTCGTACGCCAGAAAGAAACGGATTTGCGAACTCCTGAAATATATTCCGCATCTGAAGTTCACTGTAAGCGTTTTCAAGGCCTTCGCCCAGGTGACCGACTCGGCCAACGTCAAGTGTCTGGAAGATACGACCAAAATTCTCTCTGAAATCATCGCGGGAAGCGACGCTCCGTTCATTTACGAAAAGATTGGAACGCGCTTCGACCACTACCTGCTCGACGAGTTTCAGGACACCTCCCACGTCCAGTGGGAGAACTTCAAGCCGCTCCTTGCAGATGCCAATTCAAAAGGCGGCCGGAATCTTGTCGTAGGAGACGTCAAGCAAAGCATCTACCGGTTCCGAAATTCAGATTATACTATCCTCGACCGGGAGGTGCCTGAAGACTTTGCGGCCTATATCGGGAAAACCCCGCTGAACAGCAACTTCCGCAGCGGCCGCAATATCGTGGAATTCAACAACGACCTTTTCGCCGCTCTTGCCCGGGAGGTGGACTCGAAGATGGCAGGTGCGGGCAACGTCCTGAAGGACATTTATCTGCACCGGGACGAAAAAGGGGAGTATGAACTTCCGCATACCGTGGGCCAGATTGCGAAAAAGGATTTTGACGGTTTTGTGCACTACGAAAGTATTTGTTGCGAAGATACCGTTGAGCTCGAGAATAAAATTTATCCGGAGGTGGTTTCCATCGTCAAGGACCTGTGCGCCCGGGGAGTGATGAAGAAGGATATCCTCATTCTGGTGAAGGGGAAGGAGCAGGGCTCCCGAATAGCCGAAGATCTTCTGCGAGAAGAAATCGGGGTGTACAGCGACGATTCCCTGTTTGTCAGCAGCAATGCAATAGCCCGCAGGCTGCTCGCTGTCCTCCGTTATATGGACAACGGTAAGGATCAGATAAGCAAGGCCATAGTGGATACTCTCGGAGAGAACTTTCTGGAAGAAGGAGAGACGATTGCATACTCGACCCTGGTTGAACTTTGTGAGAAAGTGATTGCAAAACTCAAGGCGTTGTATTGCACTACACCGGACGGCGGGAAGGAATTCTCGGGCAGCATACCGTATCTCAGTTCTCTGGTAGATATCGCCTCCGGCTATGAAACCGATTATGGCAATTCTCTCCACGCTTTCCTGGAATATATCGGCCGCAAGGATGCCAGAATCGCTTCGTCGGCATCGGATGAGGCCGTGCGCATAATGACAATCCATAAATCCAAGGGTCTTGACGGAGAGTTTGTGATAGTTCCGTTCGCCAATAAGGCCGTGCTGTTCGACACTCACCATAACCAGAGGTGGGCTGCGTGCGATGAAGTGCCGCTGCCCGACGGAAGCCGGGACTTCGTGTACTATGCTTCATTGTCGAAATCCAATGCCGATTCCGCTTTTTCCGGCACTTATGCCGAAGAATACAAGCTCAGGTGCATAGATGCAATGAATCTTCTGTACGTGGCATTCACGCGTGCCCGGCACGGCTTGTATATTCTTGAGGGAAAAACCAAGAGACAGGATGAGAATCTTGCCGCTATTGCAACGCAGTATCTTGTGGACAGGAACGACGGGCATCTTGTGAGCAGCGATGACACCGGGATGGTTTATGAACTCGGCGACCTTGCCGCTGCCGTCACAGACTATCTGGCGCCTAAGGTGGAGTCTAATTCCGAAAAGAGGAAACTGCTCGACGACTTGCACCGTCAGGAACGCCTTCCGGGAGATTATTCGGTGTTTGAATCCCGTGCCTGTGTCCGCAATTCGGTCAAGGCCGGCGAATTCTTTGACGGTCTCCGCCCGAACGGCGAGCAATGCGTAAGTGACTCCCGGCTGAAAGGTGTTCTCCAGCACTCGATTCTGTCGGCCGTCCACACCTTGGAAGATGTGGATGCGGCGGTCGAGGCGAAATGGCAGGAGGGCGTTCTCGAAGGGACTAAAGAAGATGCCAAGGCCTACCTCAAGGCCAGGATTAACGCTGTTTCCAAGTACGGATGGTATGACCCCGATGCGGCAATCGTTACCGAAGAGGGAATGCTTGTGAAAACCAGCAGGCTCCAGAAGAACGGCGACGGCACCGAAGAGACTCCGGTCGCATCGCGCATTCTTCCCGACGGAGAAAAGGAATACATTGTATGCCGTCGTCCGGACAGAATCGTAGTCCGCAGCGACGGGACTGTAGATATCGTCGACTATAAATTCACAGGGTCGGCCGATGCGAACCTGTCAAAATACCGCCGGCAGGTTTTGGCGTACTGCGACTGGTATCGCGCCCTTCCCGGATGTGGAGACAAGAAGGTGACCGGCTATATCTGGTACGTGAATGCCGACAAGGTACACGTGGCATAAGAGTACACAAGGACGGGCTGATGACTACGCCGCGTCTCTTTTGAGCAGTACAATTATATCACCCTCCTCGAGTACGGTATTCCCGTTGGGAATTATCTTTTCATTTCCTCTCTGAATCATCACGAGCAGACTGCCGTCTTTTCTCGGATATTCACTTACCTTGTGACCGGCCCACCGGCTGTGCTGGGAAAGAGGATGTTGGATAAGATTGTCGGTGCTCTTGCCCCGGAAAGAGCGCAGGCAGATGACTATTTCGTCTCCCGACTGAAGCAGGGTGTTCCCCTCCGGCACTATGCGTTCCTCGCCCCGCACCACCAGCGTAATGATACAGTCCAGAGGCAAGTCCAGGTCCTTGACCTGACGGTTGTTCCAACTGCTCGTATCATCTATGCGGATGGCTCCGAAGGACATTTCTGCATTTTCGCTGAAATCGCTGAAGGTCGTCATCGCATCCTCTCCCGCATCTGTCATTCCCGTTGCCTTCGCTACGGCAGGAATCAACGAACCCTGCAGAGCAATGGATATGAGCACTACGCAGAACACAATGCTGAATATGTCGTTCTGCAATTCCACTCCAGAGGTGAGGATGTTTATGGCAAACACTATGGATGCCGCTCCTCTAAGTCCCACGAATGAAATCAGTTTCAACTGTTGGAAAGGATATTTTTTGAACGGGACCAGAACTCCGCACACAGCCAGCGGGCGTGCTGCGATTGTAAGGAATGCGAATATTATGAGAGCCGGAAGCAGCGAATGAAGCAGGCTCGACGGAATTGCCAGCATTCCAAGCAGGAAGAAGATGACTATCTGCATCAGGCTTGTAATGGCGTCGAACAGCGAGATCAGAGGTTTCCTTTCGGGGAACTCTGTGTTTCCGAGCACTATACCCACAATATAGGCGCTCAGATATCCGTTGCCACCGGCCAGGTCTGGCAGTGCGTAGGATACTAGCGCAATGGCTATGAACAGCAGCAGGTCGAATCCGTTGCTCTGGAACCTGATTCTTCTCATAAGGAACACGGCTCCGGTCGCTATGATCAGTCCGCCTGCGGCGCCGAAGATTATCTGGGAGAATATTTGCCATACTATGCCTCCGGCAGTGATGCCACCTTCGAACAGCGACAGCATTACGGCAGTGAGCATATAGGACATAGGGTCGTTGGAACCGCTCTCCACCTCGAGCAGGGGAGCACTGTTGTTCTTTAGGCCCAGTTTGCGGGAGCGGAGGATGGAAAATACCGTTGCCGCATCCGTTGAACTTATCACTGCCCCCATCAGGAAACTC
The DNA here is from genome assembly GCA_024401895.1 of Bacteroidales bacterium. Classification (GTDB taxonomy): domain Bacteria; phylum Bacteroidota; class Bacteroidia; order Bacteroidales; family UBA932; genus Cryptobacteroides. The sequence goes on along the minus strand of JAKSKE010000006.1, from coordinate 2,330 downwards.
TCCAGCCAGGCCCAGCGCAAAGCGAAATGGCAGAACAATCCCACGAAGACCGCGGTGAGGGTCACTCCGATGGTCGCGAGCAAGCCTGCTTCCACGACAATGGGCCTGGCCGATTTCCATCTGGTTCCGAAGCCGCCATAGAACATTATGAAGATGAGTGCTATGGTGCTTATGTCTCTGACAACCAATCCGCTTTGAGATGCAAATTCGTCATACTGGCTGCCGCACAGAAGACCTAGCATCAGGAAGAAGAGGAGGACCGGTATCCCCACTTTTCCGGAAAACTTGTTGAAGAATATGCAGATGATGACAATCACCGAGAATATCAAAAGGTAAAGCGCCATAATTCTAAACTGAGGAATAATCTGTAAATGTCATAAATTATTTGATCTGATATGATGATTGCATAGAACAGATATTTTTACAAAGATAATATTCCTTATGACAATCGATTGTTTACAAATCAAATAGCTTCCAGATGCTGTACGAGATGTCATTGTCATATACATCAGTCTGTTCGTGCTTCTTCACCCAGGCCACGATGCGTATGGTTAGAGGGAGAATAATAATTTCATACGCGGTCTTTAGCAATACCTGGACAAACATTACCCAGGGCAGTTCCCCGACAGGAATGATACCCAGAAAAGCCAACGGGAAGAAGATGAGGGAGTCCGTAGTTTCACCGAGCAGGGTGCTCAATATGGCACGCAGTGAGAAACGCTTCTGCCCGTCACGGAGTTTCATCTTCGACATAACGTAAGCATTCACGAAACTTCCGCAGAGGAAGGCCGCGAATGAGGCGCAGGCAATGCGTGGAGCAAGTCCGAAGATGGCGTGAAAGCCTTCGGCGTTATCCCAATAGGCAGCTGCCGGGAGCAGGTCGCAAAGCGCTCCTACGCCCACGAAGAAGAAGTTCATTATGAAGCCCGTCCAAATAAGCAATCGGGCCTTCTTGAACCCCCACACCTCGCACACCACGTCGTTTATGATATATGAAATGGGGAATACGATCAGGCCACCGGTCTGGCTATGGCCGAAGAATGCGATTTGTTTGGTTTCGAACACGTTTGCCGCGATAAGGCAAACGCAGAAGAGTATGCTGAGAAGCATAAACAGCACACTCACCGAGTGTTTTTTTGCTTTCATTTTCTTGTTTTTAAGAGGTTACCAAGCACTCTGTCTTCTACGATATGCAACCTGGAGTCAGCGTAGATTTCATTGTATTTCTCGCTGCACCACCGAGGCACAATCCCGTCCTTTCCTTTATTTCAACTTTTCGATTGAGGTGATTGTGGGTTCTCCCTGTCCCGGAAGAGGCTTGTATATTGTGAGATAGCAATGGCCGGGGCTGTATTCCTCACTGCCGTCGCTGAATCTGCAATAGAACTTGTAGTTGATGCCGGCCACGACCTGAGTCTGGACGGTAAGGGGAGTGAAGGTCATCCCTTCCACATTATCGGTGACCTCGCGGAAGAGTTGATATTCATCCTCGTCGGGTTCCCTGACTTCGGAATAGCCTCCGCAGACGATCTTGTTTTGGTGTACCAGGCTCGCGAATGTGGTAATGTCAATATCCATAGGGCAATTCTCCAATGTTACAGCTTTCATTTCCACCAGTTTCCCTTTCTTGATCTGATATGCCTTCATAAAACTGTCAGAAGCCGAGTTTGAGCCTTCTTCGATGATTGTTCCGGACTCGGTTACAGTGAACCTGTCACGCTCCCCACCGCTTGCAAGATGAATCAGGGACGCGGTCTTGGGATGTATGGTGTAGATGTCATACAGGACCGTGTTTCCGTCTTCGAATCTGTCACCTATGAGAAGCTCCGGGATGCCGTCGCCGTTGATGTCCTTCTGGCAGAATCCGCAATGCGGGGAACAATAGCAATATACATTGCTGAGTTCCATCTCGTCGGGGTTCATATCTTCCCAATGGCTTTGATATCCAACTACAATATATGACACTATGTCGGAAAAGCCGATTTCTCCATATTCGATGATTTGCTCCTTCGTTAATCCAGGTTCGTTGCCGCAGGAAGCAAGCAAAAGAGCGGCAATAAGGATGGCAGATTTGATGTTCTTCATTGTCAAAAACAGTTTTAATGTTTGGACCGAATACGTACAAATATACTTCTTTTTACCAAATGCCGGTTCTCGGTAAGAGAGTTTTCTTCCAGACCTGTGGAAGATGAAAAAATAGAGAAGATTCTTGATGCTGCAAAGGTAGCCCCTACGGCTTTCAATCCCCGGGAAATCTCCGAAGCCTTCGGAATCCCGGCTCACGTGCAAAACCCTGTGTTTTCTATCCAGTCACATCATCTGCGCTTCGC
>JAKSKE010000059.1 GCA_024401895.1 Bacteroidales bacterium | reverse complement strand
GGCTCAGGCTTGGTGCAGGACACTGCAAAAATTGCAAGCGCTGCCATCAAATAAAAAAACTTTTTCATAATGAAATAAAAAAATGGTTATTAAAAATTTATTTAACTGTTTTAAGATAGTCGTCAAAACCTTGCTTGAATGCGGCCCAATAGTCATACATTCTGATATGGCAGAGGTCGAATACAAAATATCCGTCGCAGGAATTTATGCAGGCGTCGATGGTCTTGGGAATCACCGCACTCTGCCCGCCATTCTCGAACCCGGAAGCATTGCCTATGTCGGGACCTCCGGCAACCTCGGTCCCGGAGCCTATTTTCTGCTTCCCCCGCTTTGCAAAACCCTGCATAGTCCATTCTCCGTTGCCATAGACACTGCCTGTGCCGGCATAGCAACCAAGCATCATAAAGTCGCAGTGGTCGGCATATCCGTACTTTGAATATTCGGCGTCGGCCCAGGAATAACTGCTCCTGGCATTATAGTCCGGGCTGGCCCAGTTTACACCGGAAGAATAGTACGAATCGTACCAGGCTCCCACGTAGCAGCCGAAACGCATCTTGGAATTGGCCTGATGCACAATATTTGATGCTGCCTCCACAAAGTCGTGGATAACTTTTACCCTGAAGCTCATCCAGGACTTCTGCAGGCTGTTCAAGGACCTGGGAAGGCTGCTTGTCCCTGGCTTGAAGATATCGGAAGGCCAGGAAGCGACCGCGCTTCCGTAATATTGTTCGAAAGCAGTGCGCGACTCCTGCGAGAAATCGCTCTGAAGGCCGGTGTCGTCGTAGCGGCAACGGTCGAGAATGATTCCGTCCAGGTTGTACTGCGCCAACTCTCCTATGAGGGCGAGCATATAGTCGCGTACCTTGGAATTTGCCGGATTCATAAACACAGTGCCTTCAACCCCTTCATAGAATGAACTTTCAAGACCATCCTTGCCATTCACAACGGTGGCCCATTCGGGAGGAATGTTCCCCGAAAATATGGGACCTTCGCTTTCCAGTCCGTAATAGCCGCCGTACCCGCAGACAAAGGTGTTCATTGCCGCATTGACCCGCAGTCCAACCTCGTGACCGGCGTCAATGAAGGCCTGCAGATAGTCGAAATCGGCCGTCCTGTTTACGAACTTGTATTTTCCGTCAACCCAGGCGGCAAGCCTTTTCACCTGAGGAGCAACAGCCGATTTGAAAAGCACGTTTCCTTCGGTAGGCCTCACGTCAACTATTACATCGGTAAATCCCACCGACTTTATCTTCCTGAGGTCCTCGGCAATAGCGTCCTTGTCGTTGGCATAGAAACGGAAGTTCGCCGAAGCGTCAATCCACACATACCGGGGTTTTCCCACGAACAAAGGTTTCTCTTCAGGCTCCTCCGGTTCTTCGGGTTCCTCCGGCTCCACGGGCTGAGGAGCAGGTGTCGGGTCGGTCCACGGCCAGGCGGGAATTTCCTTGGCAGGTTTCTGGCAGGAAATTCCCGATATGGTCAAAGTTGCGGCCAACACGGCCGTCAATATGTACTTAATTTTTATCATTATCTCTTAATACAATCCACCACGTATGCTCCAACTGCCTGGGAATTATGGTCATAGTAGTAAACATACAGTTTGTATCCGTCGGCCGAGGGCGACATTACAACGTCGCCGGCGGCAATGCCTGCAGCACCCTTCTGGTACCACTGAAGTTCTTCCTTCGATGCCTCAAGGGTAGCGGCGGTGGGGTCATTGATGTTGAACAGGTAGAGTCTGGGACCTACTCCCCACAGAGGGAAGTGGCTCACTACCAGCAGAGTCATATATCTGCAATGGTTGAACTGCTTGGAGTCCAGACAGTTGGGGTTGTTTGACCAGTCGCCTATGCGGGCCACGATATTGTCTGCTCCGGCAGCAGTGCAGTAATGCAGCAGGTAGTTGCCTTCGGCATCGGCATTGCCCTCATAGTAATCGTAGAACCATCCGTCCTTCTTAGGCTCAACAGATGCCGGAACTATGGTTGCGATATTCACGGGAGCAGCGCCCCATCCGCCGGTAACGGCAGCAAAATCCACTACATCGACCGAAACCACTGCACCGTTCTTCACGGTAAGGTAAACTGCCTTGGCGGTGGTTGTAACCCCGGTGATACCCTCGGCGGTGAAGGTAATGACTGCATCCTTCTCAATGTCGCCCATTACCTTGATTCTGTGTCCGATGGGCACGTCGATGGGATTTTCAAAGGTGTAGAACAGTTCGGGAGCGGTCTTCACAGACGATGTCTTGTAAAGCTGTACAGTCTCTCTGTTGTCGCCTCCCTGTGCAACGTTGGTAATGAGCATATGCTCCATTTCGTCATTGGTGATGGCTCCGGGAACTGCGCTTCCAAGGTTAATCTCGCCCACCTTGTCTCCGGTAAGACCGTCGAATACGACAGGAGTGGTTCCGTTTCCGAGACAAACGATGAACTTGCCCTCGATTGCGGCAATTGAGATTGCAACCTCGCTGGAATAGTCGGGAAGTCCCATTCTGGTAACGGGATCTACGTGGAAGAGATGCTCCAGGCTCTCGGGATTGAAGCCCTGGTCAATCTTCTCGGGGTCACCCGTCATTACGCGGTAAACAGCCTCGGTTCCGTCGTCGGCGGTTACGGTAACGTCGAGCCCGTTGGTATAGTCACGGGGTTTCGAGAGGTCCGGGAATACGCTGGCGTGTGCCGAAACCGCGATTGTGGCGGTAGAGTGGCTTACATCGTCTCTGGTGGGCAGAATTATAGTTTTTTTTGCTTTGTCAACAACTCCCGCAACGGTAGGGTTGGCGAGGGTGAATGACAGCACGTCGCATTCGCTCGATTTCACCCTCTCGCCGGTGATTATGATTTCCCGGCTTTTGCCGAACGGGTCGGTGTAGGTGAACTTATTCTCCTCGGTGAGGTCCAGCAACGTTAGAGGAGGTTCAATCTTGAAGTTTGGCTGCAGTTCGGCAATCACCCTTACCTTAACCATATAGGCCAGGGTCTGGTTGTCGGAACTTGCAGGGAAATAATAGGGAACCGGGATCACAAAGCGGCTCTGGGAGTCGTCATCTATGGTAAGCTTGGCCAGTTCCTGGTCAACATAGGGGCCAAAGGTAAAGATTGCAGTAAGACTGGTGAGACCCTGCCTGTCGGCGGTAGGCTTCACATATTCGGGCTTATGGCAGGAAACCGCCGCAAGCGCAACAATCAACATAGAGAGTATTGTCTTTTTCATAACTACTTCCATTCTTCGTACTGGTTAACAAGTGAATTGGAATTGAGTTCGCTCTCCGGCATAGGGAAGCGATACATTTTGGTAGGGAACGTACGATCCTTTTCGTCTACAGAAACATAGGTATAAGTGAAACCCTCGCCGTTCCTCTCAATTTTCAAGCCGTGCTGCTGATAATTGGCAAGTCCAAGCGGATAATCCTCGCTGCCCAGTTCCCACCGGCGCATATCCCAGTAGCGCAGACCCTCGTATGCCAACTCTACCTTACGCTCCTGCCTGATGGCAGCCCAAAGGTCGTCTCCGCCCTTGTCTGAATAAGGAAGGCCTACCCTGGTTCTGATGGCGCGCACGGCGTCATTGGCTTCTGTAAGTTTGTTCTGCCTGAAGCAAGCCTCGGCATAGTTAAGCAGAACCTCGGCATAGCGCAGGAATATGAAAGGCTGGCTCGAAGCCGACGTGTTCACATTGTAGTTCTCATCTACAAGCTTACGCAGATAATAACCGGTAACGGTCTTTCCCTTGGGCTCCTTCTCGGTCTTCCAGGTGGCATATCCGTCTATGCCTCCTACATAAGGTTCAATCTCACGGTCCTTCCATTTTGCACCGTTGTACAGTATTGTGGCCTGGAAACGGGGTTCAAGAAGTGCATACGGAGGAGTCTTGGCAGTTCCTTTGGCATTGTGCCATTCGCTCCAGTCGGGGAAACCGCCCACGGCATACTCGTAACTCTCTACCATCTCCTGGGTAGGAACTCCGTAAGCGCCACCCTTACTGTCTATGAGAGCATAGTCTCCACCGGGTGTATAGTAGAAATTGAAACTGTGAGTAATGCCTTTGTCATAGTCGAAAGTGTATTGCAGTATGCTCTCCTTGTTTCCCTGGGCCAGAGTCTTTGTTATGGCGTCTTTATAGGTACTCTCGAGCTTATAGCCCATAACCTCGACTTTCTTTGCCGCAAGGATAACGGCATCATACCGTTTGGCATAGAGCATAGCCCTTGTAATAAAAGCATTGGCTATACCTTTGTTCAGACGTCCGCCGGCATCTGCAGGCTCGGGCAGGTTCGCCGCCGCATAATTCAGGTCTTCCTCTATGAAATCCCAGGCAGCCTGTTCAGAACTGAGGGCTTTGTCCTTGGTTATGGCGGTAAGGTCTTTATCGTAGATGATAATGTCCTTGTAGCGTTTCACCAGTTCGAAGTACAGATATGCCCGCATAAAGCGAATCTCAGCCTCGAGCCGGTACTTATCCCATTCGTCCATTTTCCCGTATGCATCCAGATAGTTCAGGGCCTCGTTGGTTTGCCGTATGGCGGTATAGAGAGTTCCCCAGTACCCCATATAGGAATCGACGTAGGAAGCCTTGAGCACTGAACCGCCGTAAGCCATCTCGGAAGGAATGTAGCAAAGGGCGTTGTAATTGTATGAAGTGTATTTCATCTCGTCGGTAAGGGCCTCGGTAAGACCAATTACGGTAGGAGAAGAATTCAGGTCCCAGATATAGGTATAGAGGTAGTTGATATTGTACTCGGCACTCTGTGTGGTTTCCCAGATTGTCTTGGCAGACACTCTGTCGGTAGGAGTCATATCCAGGTACTTGTTGCAGGAAACAAGTGCAAAGGCTGCTACGAAAACGATTGCTAAATATTTTTTCATAATCTGTCCTCCTTAGAAAGTTAAAGTTATACCGCCCATCAGCAGTCTCTGCTGAGGATAATAACCATTGTTTACTCCCGGAGACTCAGGGTCGA
>JAKSKE010000058.1 GCA_024401895.1 Bacteroidales bacterium | reverse complement strand
TCGTCGGTAGATTCGGGTTTGATGCGGTCGCGCATTTCGTAGGTTCCGAAAATGCTTGAGAGTCTTCTGCCGGGAGCAAGCTGCTTCCAGGCCTCTCCGAACAGGGTGATGAAGTCGTTCTGTGAGTTGACGCTGTTTTTCTTTGCAAGTTCGATTGCCTGGAGGAACTCGGGAGACTGGTCATTGTCGGCCAGAGCCTTGACCATATCTTCCAGCTGAACCTGCAGCATAACGTTCATACCGCCCTTGAGGTCCAGACCCAGGTTGATTTCTTTGTTCTGTACGTTTTTGAATGTGTATCCGAAGAAAACTTTCTCGGATGAGATTGAATCGGTGTAGAATCTTGTCCTGTTTTTACGAAGTGAGTCGAGGGTGTAAGCCTGATCTTCCGGAGCAACTCTTGCGAATGCAGGAGTCTGCTGGAAGGCTGCCACAGCAGCGTCGGCATACTTTTCGGCCTTCTTGTTCTGGATGCTTGTCACAGCTGTGAAAGAAAGCTGCCAGATGCAGGCGAGAGCCAGCACGATTGCGAAAAATCTAATAAAGCCTTTGCTTTGCATAATAATATTGATTGATATAAATTTTCAAAATTAGCTTGCAAATTTAACATTTTTATCCAAAGAATAAAATAATCCCGTAGGGATTTTATATATTTGTAAGACAAGACAAATTAAAGACTATGTGGTGGATTATACTTTCCCTGATTTTGCTCGGGGTTATTCTAATGCTTATTGAACTGCTCCTGATTCCCGGAGTAGGGGTTGCAGGGATCCTCAGCCTTGCCTCCATGGGGGCGGCCTGCTGGTATGCATTCAGCTTCTGCAGCACGGTTGCGGGCATTGTAACCACTTGTATTTCGGTTGCGCTGCTCATAGCTATGCTAATAATTGTACTGAGGGAGAAAACCTGGAAGAAATTCGAACTGGGAACCGAAATCAAGTCAAAGGTGAACGCAGAGAGCGAAAGCCTGAAGGTAGGGGACAGGGGACGTACGGTAACCAGGCTGGCGCCTATGGGAACCGCTCTGTTCGCAGACCTGTCGGTTGAGGTGAAATCTTCCGACAACTCTATGGTTTCGCCGGGAACTACGGTGGAAGTAGTGAGAATCGAAGACAATAAAGTGATTGTTAAACAAGTAAACGAATAGTATTATGGAACTTATCTGGTGGATTGCGATAATAGTAGTCGCACTTATCATTCTCTTATGGTTTTTCCCTATTGCGCTGTGGTTCCAGGCTCTGCTCTCCGGAGTACACGTGCCTCTTATCCAGCTTCTTCTTATGCGCTGGAGGGGAGTGAATCCCAGAACTATAGTAATGGCCCTTATTACCGGAACCAAGGCCGGTCTGTCGCTCAAGGCCAATGAACTGGAGGCCCATTACCTTGCCCGCGGAAATGTGCCCAATGTGGTAATGGCCCTCATATCTGCAAACAAAGCCAACATTTCCCTCGATTTCAAGATGGCCGCCGCAATAGACCTGGCCGGCCGTGACGTGCTGGAAGCAGTGCAAATGTCGGTAAATCCCAAAGTTATCAATACCCCTCCCGTAACCGCTGTAGCCAAGGACGGAATCCAGCTCATCGCAAAGGCCAGAGTAACCGTTCGGGCCAATATCAAGCAGCTGGTGGGAGGTGCCGGAGAAGAGACCGTACTTGCCAGGGTAGGCGAGGGAATAGTGTCTTCAATAGGCTCGTCCGAGAGCCATAAGTCGGTGCTTGAAAACCCCGATACCATTTCTAAACTTGTACTCGGCAAGGGTCTGGACGCCGGTACCGCATTCGAAATTCTGTCCATTGACATTGCCGACATTGACGTTGGAAAGAATATCGGAGCAGTTCTGCAGATGGATCAGGCCGAGGCCGACAAGAACATTGCCCAGGCACGCGCCGAGGAGCGCCGCGCAATGGCTGTTGCCCAGGAGCAGGAAAACAAGGCAAAGGCTCAGGATGCCCGCGCAAAGGTTATCGAGGCCGAAGCACAGGTTCCTCTTGCAATGGCAGAGGCTTTCCGAAACGGCAATCTTGGAATTATGGATTACTACCGTATGAAGAATATCCAGGCCGACACTACTATGCGCGAGAATATCTCAAAGCAGTAGAATACGGCAGTTCCGGAGTTTAACCGCGCTTTCCTGCAATGGCGGCTGAAACGCAGAAAGCAGTGCTCCAGGCCGCCTGAAGATTGAAACCTCCGGTAACGGCATCGATGTCCAGGACTTCACCCGCAAAGTAGAGTCCTGGATATTTTTTGCACTCCAGCGTGCTGCTTTCGACGGCATTTGCCGCTATTCCACCGGCGGTTACGAATTCCTCCTTAAAGGCCGCCCTTCCGCAAACGGGGTAGGGGTCCGACGTGAGCGTACCCGAAATGCGGTTCATACCTTTGTAGCCTATTTCGGCCCAACGCAAATCTTCCCGGAGCGAACAGCGTTCCCGAAGGATGAATTTCCAAAGCCGTTCGGGGATTCCCTGCGGGCAGGTCGAGGTGAGTAACTTTTTGGGACAGGAGGCCTTGAGATTCAGGCACCAGTCCTTTATTTCCTGCTGGTTCAGGGAAACCCAGTTCACGTTCAGAATGCAGGAATATTGCTTTTCGGCGAGGAATCTTGCAGCGTAGGACGACAGTTTGAGTGTGGCCGGTCCGCTGATTCCCCAGTCGGTAATGAGCAGGGGTCCCCGGGACTTGAAGGCAGTGCCCTGGATCGAAAGCGTTGAGTCCGGAGCGCATATTCCCATCAGCGGTTTAAGAACCGCGCAATCCAATTTCAGGGTAAAGAGCGAAGGGACGGGTTTTACGGTTTCAATTTCAAGGGGAGAAAGGGCCCTGAGCAAGCCGCCTCCGGTAGTTACCACAACGTTGTCGAAAAGGTGCCCGTCCACCGTCCAGCCGCCCTGCGGCGCGGGAACAATGCTTTCTACTCTATGCCCGCATTCGATGGTCACCCCCAGGCGAAGCATTTCCTTTTGAATTGAACGGACGACTTTGCGGGCGTCCATACAGCTTGGGAAAACTCGGGAGTCGGGCTCTGTAATGCTGCCTATCCCAAGCAGGGAAAACCATTCGATTGTGCTTTTATGGTTGAATGCTGCGAGGAGCTTTTTCATTTGCCGGAAGCCTCTGGGATATACCTCTTCCAGCGAAGAAACGTTTTCGAAACTGTTGGTGAAGTTGCATCGGCCGCCGCCGGTAAGCGAAAGCTTGTGCATTGTAGTGGGCCCGAGTTCAAATACGACAACCTGGGCGGCGGGGCAGTTGCGTTTGAGCTGTACGGCACAGAAGCATCCGGCTGCGCCTCCTCCTATGACAGCTGTTTTCACTGTTTGCAAGTTTTATTGCCGGGCACGGCGATGCATTCCATTTCTACCAACCAGCCCGGCCGGCATACCGGGGCGAGGGTTATGACGTATGGGATGCCGCTTGCACCGAAGTGGTTCTGGAAGATAGATTCGGCAACGCTATGGTCTGAAGCATTGCGCAGGTACACTACCATCATTTGAACGTCGGCCCAGGTGCTTTCGGCCTCGGTGAGCAGAGCTTCGACGTTTTCGAGCATCCGCAGAGTTTGGGCGCGAACGTCTCCCGGATGCACGATTTCTCCTTTGTTGTTTATGGATGCCGTGCCCGAAATGAGGACGTGTGACTTTCCGCCGTAGTTTACCACAACCCCGCGCTCGAAGGTAACTCCGTATTCGTGGGTGGGATTGAAATTGTGCGGGGCGTAAAGGTAATGCTGAGAGAAAATGCCTTTGACGGCAAGCGCATCCATCTGCACGCAAGTGCCTTTTTCCACCGCTCCTCCGTAAATTCCGGTGCTGGCGAGGAAGTGGGTGTCTTTGGTCATTCCCTGCAATTCAAAGTTCTCCCGGCGGCCTTTGACAACGCCTTGGTAGTTGTTGTCTATGTCGTCAACGTAGAACCAGGTGCGAACGCAATTCTGCGAAATTGAAAGCCCTTCAGATTCGAGCTGAGCTTCGTAGGCATTCAGGATTTCTTTGGTTTGGGCTTCGGGGCCGTCGGCTTTGCTGCACAGATTGCCTGTCCACAGGAGTTCTACGGGGCAATCCTTTGTCAAGAAGAGCCATACGGCTACTTTATGCTCTCCCAGAACAGGTTGAATGACAATCGAATACTTGCCAGGTTCGGCTGTCAATGAATGTTTCTGCTCTTCGCAGGAGATAAAATATCTTTTGAAGGATACGGTGTATCCCGGATACAAAGCCACAAAAGCCTTTTCCTTTTCCAGGAGAGAAGGAATGTTGGCGGCGCACAAAATCGTGTGAATTTCGTTCATAGTCATTGCGTTCGTGCAAATTTACGAAACCTAATTTGAAATAATAGCCCTCTTTTTAAGATTTGATATATTTGCAAAGAAAAAGAATTTGATATGAAAAGAATTTTAAGGGTATTTTTTATTGTGTCGGCGGTTTTATTTCTGTTTTCCTGCGAGAGGAAAGAAGAGTCTCCCGAATATTTTGAAAGTGTTTTGTTGGAAGACGTGCAGTTTGAGAGCGATTATCTCGAGGACGGAGTTGCCACTTATAATATTTATCTGCCTGCAGACTATGAGTCATCGGGTAAGAAGTACCCTGTTTTATATCTGTTCCACGGGGTTACCGACAACCATTCGGCCTGGAATTCCAAAGGCAAAGTGAAAGAGATTACCGACAAGGCCATTAAAGAGGGAACCGTATCCCCTTTTATAATAGTTATGCCCGACGGATTCAACTGCTTTTATGTGAACGGAGCAAAGAATGTGGACGGAAAGCAGGAGGGGAATGACTGGGAGAGTTATTATTGGAAGGAACTGCGCCCCCACATAGAGAATACATATCCGGTAAAGAAGGGCAGGGAAAATACGGCCATAGCCGGAAACTCTATGGGAGGATACGGTGCAATGTACTATTCATTCAATTACCCTAGCCGTTTCTGTTTTTGCTATACTATGAGTGCGGCAGTTGACAATATTGGCATTTTCATAGACAGGAAGCTGCCTTCGCTCGAGGAAATATTCAATAAACGTGGATACGATGAGACTGTCTATGACAGACTTCCTCATTTTGTGATGGACTGCGGCAAGGCCGATATCCTGAGTATCGGATTCAATGAAAAAACACACAAGTACCTGGATTCGGCGTGTTTTTCTCACACGTTGAATATCCGTAACGGCATTCACGACTGGAGTTTCTGGCGGGAAAGTTACGAGTGTATGCTCCCGTACCTCGCCACACATTTCGGAGGTTCCAAGTAAAGGCTGGGGCTGCGGTTTCGGTAAAGGCTGGACCTGCGGTTTGGCTCACCAGCAAAACCCTGTGTTTTCTATCCAGTCACATCATCTGCGCCAAATCAATTCCTCGCTAGGCTGCAAAGTCCCGTCCACAACAGAGGGCCCTGGAAGGGCTTCGGTAAGGGGGTGTTGTGTACGACCCCCTCAAAATACCCTGCCGGTACACGGGTACCACCATTCCACGCAACTCAGAGCGTGCCAGCCGTGGACGGGATTTAATTGTTC
>JAKSKE010000057.1 GCA_024401895.1 Bacteroidales bacterium | reverse complement strand
TCAGTTCAACAGTTTTCAAGACTGCCGTAATCGACCACTCTACCACCTCTCCATCTCTCTGCGACAATTGAAGTCGCAGAATTGGGATTGCAAAGATATATAATTTTCTTGGAATTACAAGAATTCCTTACCAAGAAATATTATTTCTCTTTCTTAAGGAGGTCGCGGATTTCCTCGAGCAGAGCAGCCTCGTCGGACTTAACGGGAGCTGCAGGAGCTGCGGGAGCTTCTTCAACAACTGCCTCTTCTTTCTTGCGGAGCTTGTTGCCCATATTGGTTATAAGCCTGATGCAAAGGAAGATACACAGAGCAATGATGAGGAAGTTTACGATTTCCTGAATGAAGTTTCCATAGTTGAGGAATACAGAAGGAACCTCGGTTGTGACTGCCTGAACGGCGCTGTTCACAGCCTCGCCTTCTCCAACAATGTCGGCTGCTTTGTCAACGCCTTCAGCCACCTGTGAAGCGAGTGTTCCTTTAAGCTCTACGTGCAGTTTTGAAAGATCGATACCGCCGACGAGCCAGCCTACCAGAGGCATAATGACATCGTTAACCAATGATGTAACGATTTTACCGAATGCGCCGCCGACAACTACACCAATAGCCATGTCAACGACATTTCCCTTCATTGCGAAGGCTTTGAAATCTGACCAGAAATTTGCCATAATTTTTAATTTTTATTTGTTAATGTATTGAACGTCATAACTCATTTTCCATTTATCGAAATAAATGTTTCCACCCCTCCATTCAACTTCTCCCTTCTGATAGTCCACCGGTTCGCTTCTGGCGAACTTCTTGGCGGGCTGCAGAGGCTTTCCCCACTCATTGTTGAACACAATTCGGTCGTGGTCAACACTTCCCAGGTTAATCCAGGTGAGTTCGGGGTAAATGTTCCTGTATTCGAACAGGCCGTGGCTCTGGTCAACGGGAACCCAGCCTATGCCTTCGAAATATACCTTGCACCAGTCGTGCATATTCCAGTCGCAGTCGTCGTAATCGACCAGACCCGACTCCCAATGGCAGGGGATGCCTGCGATTCGGGCGAGAGTCATAAAAAGGAGAGTCTTCATTCCGCAGTCGCCGTGTCCGTTGTCCAGCACATAGGCAGGAATGTTGGCCATAGTGCCATATTCCCGCGATCCGGCCCAGGGGAAAGTCGTGTCTATCCAGCTGAAAATAGCCTTGGCCTTGTCAACCGGGTTCTGAATAGCCTTAGTAAGACTGTCCGACAAAGCAACCATCCGTTCGTCAAAAACAATGTGGGGAGGCTGCTCGCAGGTGTAACGCTTGTACAGCTCGGAACTTCTGTCGTATGCGGCGGACTTTGCCCCGCTAAGGTCGAAATACTCGGCCCTGGTGTCGAAATAGTATTCAATCCAGAATACCGTAGGCTCTCCGGCTACGGCTTTTTTCTCCATATAGACACAGCTGTGGGGAGCTTTGATGTCTGAAACCCGGAACTTCTCCTGGCTGGTGGCCAGCAGTTCCACTTTCTGCCTGCGAACGTCTCTGCGGGGGAAAGGAACCCAGCAACGGATTACTTCGCCGGCGGGAACGGCATCGGCGTTGACGCTAATGGTATGACGCATTTTTGCGTACCGCGGATTTACAAGGGACTTTCCGCTGCTCTGCGCATTTGCTACGTATGAGCGGATTCCGTTCACGCTTGCCAAATCGCTGGAGTGAATGCCGTCAACTATTTCAGAAGGATCGATGAGCGCCTTCTTTACGGCAATGCAGGCCGAATCTATAAGGAACAGGTTCGACGCGGCCCGGCGGAAATACATCCTCTGACCGTTAATCTCCATAGACTCCAGCTTTCCGTTTGCGGTCCACTCGTCTATCTGCTCCTCGGTAACATTGGGAATATACTGCTGAATATATTCGCGCATATCGTCCCGGGTTTTGCAGAAATCAACCCTTATACGGTAGTCCAGGTCTTCGGCATCGGGTCCCTGGAACGAAGGTTTGCAGCCTGCGGCCGCCATCAGCAGTATGCAGGCGATGAATAATTTTCTCATATATTACAGTTTTATCAGTCCCAGGCCGGGGCGGTCGGGAAGGACCATCTTGCCTTCCTTTACCACCATTCCCTCGAATCGGTCGTTGGCAATGAGCAGGTTGCCGTCCAGGTCGGCGAAATCACACACGGGCGAGAGCATGGCCGCGGCAGTCGTTGCGCAGGAAGTTTCGGTCATACAACCAAGCATAACCTTCATTCCAAGGGTTCTGGCATAGTTGTACATCTTCCACGCCTCGTGCATTCCGGTGCATTTCATAAGCTTAATGTTGATGCCGTGGAACGCGCCCTTTAAATGGTCTATATCCCTGAGCCTCTGAATAGACTCGTCGGCAAAAATGGGCAGCGGACTGTGCTCTGTAATCCAGGCAATGTCGTCCAGCCTTTCCTTAGCCATAGGTTGCTCAACCATTTGTATGCCCATCTCCTTAAGCCAGAAAATCTCGTCCAAAGCCTGCTGGCGGTCTTTCCAACCCTGATTGGCGTCCACTACAAGGGGAGTGTCGGTTACACTGCGGATAGTTTCAATCATTTCCTTGTCATTCTCCAGCCCAACCTTCACCTTGAGGACATTGAATTTTCCGGCACATTCCAAAGTCTTGGCCCGCACCACGTCGGGCGTGTCGATTCCTATTGTGAAGGAGGTCGAGGGAGCCTTGGCGGCATCCAAACCCCAGATTCTGAACCAGGGCTGCCCTATGAGCTTGCCCACAAGGTCGTGCAGGGCTATGTCGATGGCCGCTTTTGCAGGAGCGTCACCCTCGGACAGGCTGTCCACATAGGCCAGAATGTCGTCTATGCAGAAAGGGTCGGCGAACTGCTCCAAATCCACTTTTTGCAGGAAGGCGCAGACACTCTCTACGGTGTGACCCAGATACGGAGGCATAGATGCCTCGCCGTAGCCCACGAATCCGTCGTACTCTATTTCCACCTGAACGTCGGGGGTAGTAGTCCTGGAATACGATGCAACCGTAAAGGTATGAGCCAGCTTCAATTCATAAGGGAACCAGCTCAATTTCATTCTGTTCTGTTTTTTAGTGTTGATATTGTAAGGCTGAGGGCCTTTCGCCCGGCCTATTCCGGTTCCCGTACAGGCAATGAGAGAAGCGCCCGCTACGGTTGCCGCTGTGGTTTTAAGAAAGTCTCTGCGTTCCATGGTCTAGGAAATTAACCCATAAATGTAACCATTTTTTACAAAAATAAAAAGGAGATGACCCTAAAATCATCTCCTTTACGTTGGAACGGGTAAACCCCCGGTTCCTGTATTCCATTAAAGAATTAGCAGCGCTGTGTAGCTTCGCGGTACTTCTCAACGCACTCTGCGAGTCTCTCGCGTGCGGTGGTGTCGCCGGGCTGGTTGTGGCTGGGGTGGATGTAGAGCTTAACTCCGCGGTCCTCGAGAATCTCGGCGGTAGCACCCATAGTCATCCATACGTCGGTAATGAATCCGATTGTAGAGAGGGGTCCGATGAAGTTCTTGATTCCGTTCTTCTCGTCGGCGAGCTGCTTGATTTCTACAGATGCATCCTGCAGAGGGCAGCAGTTGTCAACTACATAGTCGGCAACCTGGAAGAGGTTCTTTCCGCTGGTGTGAGCAGACTTCTTGTCTCCGGTGTTCTTTGCAGAACCGAAAACGACAACCTTCATACCAATCTCCTTTGCCTTGAGGGCAACCTGAATGTTAACGGCGTTGATTCCGGTGTGAGAGAAAATCCACATAACGTCATCCTTGTCGAAGTTCCAGCCCTTCATAATGGCGTCGGCATAGTCCTGGCAACGCTCGAGGAAAAGGAACTGGTCGATACCCATCTCTCCGCGGATATGTGTGAAGAATGTAAGAGGAAGCTCACAAATAGGGTGGAAACCTACGAAACCGCCAATACGGGGATACATTTCCTCGATAGGGAGGTTTGCGTGACCGCAACCGAAGGTGTGTACAAGGTGTCCGGACTGAATTGTGTCTGCAAACAGCGTAGCAACCGCTTTGATTTGCTCTTCCTGTGTTGCCTCGATGTTATTCATAACTTCGAAGGCGTTTTCTTTCCATTTTTTTGCGTACTTCATAATTTTTATAATAAGGTTTAACGTTTGGTTTTATTTCCTAATGAAATTGCAAGGGGTACAGTGAACATCATTGCTACAATGGCTACTGCCAGAATAATGGGCAGGGTGTTGTACATTCCTGCGTTGAAAGCGACTCCGGTGAGTTTCTTGAGAGTGAACTGGCCCACCAGGGCAATGAGAACAGCAATGGAAATGGCCGTTCCGCTTTGGCTGCGGAAGATTCCTCCAACGTGCCCGAGTACAACGGGGAAGGTTGCTCCCACTCCGAAGCCCAGCATAGCCATTGCGGTGTAGGCGAATACCGTGCTGTGGCCGAACGCAAGCAGGGCCACGCCCACAAGTGCTACGCTAAGGTAAAGGTAGAAAGTTCCAACGTCCTTGAGGGCGGCCATAACCTTTCCCAGAATCAGACGTCCTGCCAGCATTCCTATTGTAAACCAGGTCATTGCAAGCGTAGCGGCGGTAGTGTCCATTCGACCGGTGTCTGTCAGGAACAGCACGGTGAAGTCGCCGCTGGCTCCCTCGAGTCCGCTCTGGAAGAACAGGACAAGTCCGAAGGCCAGCAATGCCGGATATTTGAACAGTCCCAAAGTCTGCTTCATTCCAACCTGGTCTGCAGGCTTTGCTTTGGGGAAGCTTATGAAACAGAAGTATACGATGAAGCAGCCCATAATTACGCTCATTGCATACAGGGGAATGTGATAGTCTGCAATGAAGTAATTCAAAAGGGTCCAGGTGAGAGCCCCAATGCAGTAGAATGCACCCAGAATGCTCATATGTGTGCCTCTCTTAGAGTCATCGAAAATGTCGGCAACCAGGGCGTTGGTGAGTCCGTTGAGGATACCTCCGCCAATTCCCAGCGAGCATATCGAACCCAGAAGAAGGGCGTCGGTAGCGAAGAAATTAAGTCCCAGCAAACCGGCCAGAGCCAGCAGCGAGCTGCCAATGGTAAGGCCTTTGTAGCCGAATTTGTCTACGATGGGGCCGAACAGCAGTGTTCCTATTATTATGCCGATGGTAAGGGTGGAGGGGAGTGCCGTAGCATTCACTCCAAGCTCTGCAATGCGCCCCAAAAGGGGTCCGAGCGACAGCATTGTCATTCCGAAGAATGCCATTCCGGCGCAGGCGGCAACGAATACCGCCGTAGTGTTGTATTGTTTCTTATTCATATTCTCCAGGATTAATTGAACGTATTGCAAGAGCGGTGGCTCCCAGCAGGGCGGCTTCGCCCTCGATTCCCGAAGCGCAGAACTCGACCTGCTTCATAGAAATGGGCTGCCCCCATTTGCAGGCCTCTTCGTAAATGCGGGGGATAAACTTTACGGCGGGTCCGAACACGCCTCCTCCGAAAATTATCTTTTCGGGGTTGAAAAGGCTCACCAGATTGGCTGTACCCATACCCCACATCTGGATAGCCTTGTCCAGAATCTGAGTGGCTATGGGATCGGTTCCGTAACCGGCGAACACGTCGTAACTGCTCTTGCTCTCGTCGTTGTACAATTTCTTTGCGTTTGTTCCTATTCCGTTGC
>JAKSKE010000056.1 GCA_024401895.1 Bacteroidales bacterium | reverse complement strand
CATCCCTTATGGAGAAAATGTTTGCCAAACGTAGTTCAATAATCATTTGTCTTTCATTTTTGTAACTTTCTTGCAAAATTAGGCATTTGTTGTGATTTTCCAAATTATTTTGATTGTTTCTCTTTGTAATGGCATTCTTGTTTGAAAGTACGTTCCTGTCTTTGGCGCTTTGATTTTGTTGAGCATAGGATAATTCAAGTCCCCAGACCGCTGAGATTGCGATTTGGGGGCTTTCGATTTTTTCTGACTTTGTAGTAGACAAGACTTTTTGGAGCCTGCGGTCAAGGGACTTCGGACCGGTACGCACCTGTCGGTGCTATCCCTCCCACGCCTTCGGCGCGGGTCCCTCCCGTTCACGAAGCCACGGGCGGCTACGCCGTCCGAAGTCCCTTGCCCATCCGGCTCTATCGGTCATCGTCTTCCTCTTTCTCTCGTTTCTTTGTCTGCGCTATGACGCTCCTCATCTTCTGCCTGGTGACTATCTGCGTGTCTGTCCTGAAGCCTGCGCTGCCATGCAGGTGGTTCGTGAGGTCCGTTCTGGTATATGTGGGGACATACCCTTCTCCAGCAATGCCTCCGATGACTGTCGGGGGCTTTTTTTTGTCTTCCGATTCGTACAGACGCGAATGATTCGCGTCTGTACGAAAGTGGGCGCCTGCTATTGCCGTATTCAGTTTATTGTTATAAATTTGCGACGAATTATTAATGGTATAAGAATTAAAGAATTGCAGTTATGGGAATGACAGCTGTTGTCTCTGCAATCCTGACCCTTCTGGCTGGAATCGGCATATTCCTCGTTGCTTGCCAGATGATGAGCTCCAATTTGGAATCGGCGAGCTCTGCGAAGTTGAAAAGCCTCTTTGCCAAGGCGTCTAAAAGCAAGCTCCTCGGAGTAGGCATCGGTACGGTCGGGACTGCCGCCATTCAGAGCTCAGGAGCAACCACTGTGATGACGATAGGATTCGTCAACGCAGGAATTATCACCCTCACACAGGCCGCCACCATTATCTTCGGCGCAAATATTGGAACCACGGTAACAGCGCAGATCGTAGCGCTGGGTATGTTCGGAAGCAATGCTCTTTCCACCACCGTTATTTTCTCGGCGTTTGCCGGAATAGGGGCGCTGGTTGTGCTGTTTGCAAAGTCGGGCAATGTCAGGACCTGGGGAGGAATCCTTACCGGTTTCGGAATGCTCTTCGTTGGACTTTCGCTAATGAGCGGGTCGATGGAAGACTTCGCCGCGCTCGACGGAGTAAAGACATTCCTGGCCAAAATTAGCAATCCGTTTCTGCTGGTGCTTATAGGGGCAGTGCTCACAGCCATCATACAGAGTTCGTCGGTAATGACATCAATCGCTCTTGCAATGTGCGTCACCCGGCTCATTTCCCTCGACCAGGGAATTTTTCTCACGATGGGTTCCAACATAGGTTCCTGTATAGTGGCAATAATAGCCGGTATTACCAGCGGCACCAACGCAAAGAGAACGGCGCTCATCCACCTTTTGTTCAATTGCTCCGGCGTGATTGTCTTTTTGGTCGCAGGATGTCTGCTGATGGCCCTCAGCGGGGGCTCGCAAAGTTTCGGGGTGCTGTTTGAGAAGATATTCCCCGGGGCGCCGCAGACGCAACTGGCAATGTTCCATACATTTTTCAATGTGATTACCGTGATGTTTATGCTCCCTCTTACGGGGGCTCTCGTGGGGTTGGTTACAAAGATGGTAAAGGAACCGGACGCTCCGGCCAGTGAAGCGCTTCGCCTGCATTTTGTCGACGACAATATGCTGAAGGCTCCTCCTATTGCAGTGGCTCAGACCAAGCGGGAAATTCTGCGGATGGCAGAGTTGTCGATGGAGAATTTCGACCGTTCCATAGATATTGTTACGAATCTCGATTTCTCGGAACGGGAAGTGTTTGACCGCACCGAGCTGGAAATCAATTTCATTAACCGCACATTGGTGGACTTTGTTGTAAGACTCTCGGACCGCAGAGGTTTGGGAGGGCACGACAAACTGTATCTGTCAACCGTTTACAGGACAGTGCGCGACGTGGAGCGTATCGGCGACTATGCCGAGAACATTGTCGAATATGCCGACGCCCTGTCAACGGCGGGGGACAAGTTCTCCGACGAAGCCTTGTATGAAATAAGTCAGCTGAGGATTCTGGTTCATTCTCTGTATGACAAAGCAATGTCGGCTTACACCAAGGAGAGCCTTGAAGAACTGGAGCAGGCTAATGTAATTGAGGAACAGATTGACGACTTTACAAAGAGTATGGAAGACGGCCATATAGAAAGATTGGGCAAGGGTATCTGCAATGCAAATGCCGGGGCCCAGTATATGGAACTCTCATCCAACACAGAGCGTATAGCCGACCACCTCATTAACGTGGCCAAGACAATACGAACTCTTAAACAGACCAAATCGGTTGCGCTGCAATGATTTGGCCCGCCCCGAGCGTTCTGAACGTTTAATAAACATAGGACAATGAAAAGAACAGTCATCCTTTTGTCAACTCTTCTGTGCTGCCTGTCCGCCGGCGCACAGTCTCTGCTCGTGAATACGCTCAAGCCAGTGGAAGAGCAGCATTTCCGCCTTGCAGATTCCTATACAAAAATAGGATCGCAGCAAATGGGCGATTCATTTTCGCTCGATGCCCCGGACGACGGGCTCATAGCCTCAGCCGAATCGGCCTTCGTAACCTATAATCTGGGCGGTCAATACGAGAAGTTGACCTTCGTTGTGGGACCCGCGCACGCTAATCCCAACGGGCTGGGTGCCGCGGGAGTGCTGGTGGTCCGTGCCGACGGAAGGACTCTGATGGACTATGTAGTGCACGACTACGATGAAGTGCGGTACGTCACACTCGATGTGAAAGGGGTGAATGAACTGACGTTCAAGAACGTGAAAGGAAGTCAGCGAATCGGAATCGGCGTCCCTACGCTTTGGAAGGCCGGGCAGAATGCCGTAGCCGCCTCCAATCCTTTGGATAAACTTCCCAAGGGCAGGATAAAACTCGTGGAGCAGCTGAAACCGTATTTCACAAGGGGCTCCTACGTTCAGCAGGTGACAGCGGATGAAAGCTTAATGTGGACCGAACGGGCCAAATCCATAAGCATAAGCCGTAAGACCTTTGATTCCGGGCTTCAGATGAACTGTCCGGAAGGGTTGGTCGATGACGAGAAGGGGTGGAGTTTCTTCTGGCTGAACAAGCGCTACGACAAAGTGTCCTTTATCGTAGGCCCGCGCGACAATCAGAGCAGCAATTCGACGGCCTGGCTGGTTGTACGGGCCGACAACCGGATAATATACGAAGAAGTGGTGACCCAGAGTGACCTTCCCCGGCAGGTGGTCCTCGATGTGGCCGGAACCGAGCAGCTGGCGTTCATAAGCGAGCGCCGCTCGGGAGACCTTCTGGGCAATATAACCTTCGGGGTTGTGGATATTTACGCCTATCCGGCGGGTTCCGCCGACATTCCTCAAGAGGGCGTCGTGAACCTTAACAAGGGCAAGATATCGGCTCTGCCGGACGTTTGTCCGCTTATGTCCAACATCCGTCCTTTCTCGGTACGCGGATTCAACAAGGCCGACGACGTAATGTTCTATGGCGAGACCCGGCACTACCATTTCTCTATGGGAGGAGTCCAGTATTGGGAGGGAATGCTGTTCACTACCGGCAATAACCTTATGGACGATATGATTGATTCTTATGTCGATTTCGATCTGGCAGGGGAGTTCGACTATCTGAGTTTCGATGTGGGCTGTCTCACAAAAAGGCACGCGCTGGATGACGATTTCCTGAGGATTTATGCCGATGGCGAACTCGTCTTTGACCAAAAGGTTTATTGCACCTGGCCCAACCAGCATTACGTAATTCCTCTGGGCAAATGCCGCACCCTGCGCATAGCGAAGCCCGGCAACGGCAGAAAGAAACAGACGATAATAGGCGTGGGAGACCTTGTACTTTACAGGGGCCAGCCGGTTGCGAACGACATTTTTGTACACGATGTTCCCGACTGTCCTCACAATGCCGACCTCATAGACCTGTGCGGGGCTCCGTATTTCCATTATTGCGGACGTTTCGTAAGCACTCTGACCAATTTCTCTATGGACGACTGCTTCCACGACGGCAGCACCAGACGGGAATTTTTCCGGATGAAGGACGGACGGGAAATTTACAAGGGCTTTATGCTTGAGGCCAACGTTGCAATGGGACTTGAGGAATTGTCTGTGATGGATGCCGCCTTTATGTTCTTGACGGGAGTGGGAGCCAATGTCAGCAGTTCCGACGTTGCGGCGCACACCGGTACGACGGGCGGAGTGAGCGGTCCTCTTACCGGAGGAATCTCCCTGCTGCTTTTCAACGGAGAGCATCAGTCATCGGCGGCAGCATTCAATCCCTTCGGCGAATATGAGAGCTGTACCTTTACTGTAGAGAATGCCTATGAGCACGTCGATGAGTTCGACAAGACCTTTGGCAACAGGAGCGACAAGGCTCTCCTGAACCCGGTGAAACTCAATGTGTTCGCCGATCAGCTGCTGGTAGGGGAGTACTGGCTGGACAATAAGACCGGCCCTACCACCATTACCGTGCCCATCTTCAAGTGCCGCCAGCTTATGTTCTGGCTGGAATGCGGCGACCAGCGCTCGGGGCAGTTTGTGTTCTACGACCTCAAGCTGAGCAAGACTCCCTGCAATATCGCGATTCCAAAGAAGTACACTGCCGGACAAAGCACGTCGGCCCAGAGCCAGAGCCAGAGCCAGAGTCAGAGCCAGAGCCAGAGCCAGAAAGCTCCCGAAAAGAAGCCTCTCTCTGAGTTTGAGAAACGCCAGCGGCGTGAGAAGGCGGCCAAGGCCGTAGGAGTGGGATTGGGAATCCTGCAGTCGCTGCTCAAATAGATTTAGCGAGACTTGAACGCCTTGTCAATAATGAGAGACAAGGCTCCGTCGGACATAACGTTGCAGGCGGTACCAAAGCTGTCCATTACAATATACAGCGTTATCATCAGGGCCAGGCTGGTCTGGTCGAATCCCAATACCGACGACAATACTCCGAGGGATGCCATTATTACACCTCCGGGCACACCGGGGGCCGCAACTGCCGTTATGGCCAGCAGCATCACAAAGCGGAGCACAAGGTCAAAACTGAAAGGCATTCCCTGCAGCAGCATTATTGTAATGGCGCAGGCTGTGATTTTTATCATTGAGCCCGGCATATGAATGGACGCGCACAGGGGAACGGTAAAGTTGCCTACGGGCCCGCTCACGCCGCATTTCGCTACGCTGGACAGCGTGACGGGAATGGTGGCGGCGCTGCTGGATGTCCCCAGGGCTGTAAAATAGGCCGGCAGCATTGAAAAAAGGCTCTTGAAGGGATTGCTGCGCGATATTGCCCCCGATATGCAGAAGATTGCGATGAGCCATACTATGCTCATTGCAAATATCACTACTATTATTTTTGCGAATACACTCAGCACTGGAAGTATCTCTGCGGTTGACGCCATTTTGAGGAAGATGCCGAATATGTATATGGGAAGAATGGGTATCAGCGTCGAAGCTATGGCTTTTGCAACCAGTTCCTCGAAATCGAAGACTACGTTCTTTAACGCGCCCTTGCCCGTGACTGTAAGCAGGATTCCCGTCAGGAATGCGAGAGCCAATGCTGTTGTTACGCTCATAACAGGCGGAATGTCAAGGATGAAGAATGGCTTTATAGTGTCGGAATCCACGCTGTTGACATTCATATGAATGCCTCCGAGAAGGCCGGGGAATACAGAGGTGCTTACGCCGTAGGAGAACAGGCCGGCAATCACGCTTGACAGGTAGGCCAGGACTATTGTGCAAAGCAGCATTTTCCCGGCACCGGACCCCACCCTGCATATTGCCGGCGTCACAAGGCCGACAATTATGAGAGGAATCATAAATCCTATGTATTGGGAGAAGAGGTAGTTGAATGTAACGAAAATCCTTATTGCCGGAATTGGAAGAACAGGGCCGAGCAGGCATCCGAGCAGACCGGCTGCCAGAACTTTCCATATCAGGGATATTTTGAGCTTCTTCATATATATATCTTTTTTGATGCACGTTTAAACGTGCCTGTAAAGTTAAGGATATTTAGAATCACCAGCAAAACCAGGTTTAGGCGCAGATGTTCTGGGGGGCAGCAAATCAATTCCTCGCTAGGCTGCAAAAGTTCCAACGGTGAGCCGTTATTGCGTACAGACCGTTTTAATTTGATGTTAATAATAACTTTATATCATAAAAATACCGTGCGTATATTTTATCGGGAAATTATAGTTAGATTTGTGGCGTAATGCAAAATCAAAATTCTCCACTCTTCTCTAATGTTGCAATTACTGCAACAGGGAAATGCCTACATCGGGGGAGGCTGTCCGAAAAGTATCTGATTGACTAGAAGACGTCTCCCGAAGGCTT
>JAKSKE010000055.1 GCA_024401895.1 Bacteroidales bacterium | reverse complement strand
CCGTTGTACGCTAGGCTGCCTTTTTGTACGACACGAAGGCTCTTTAGGCTTGCTCCGTTGTACGCTAGGCCCCCTTTTTGTACGACAGAAGCCCTCCCGGCAGTCAACCAAAACTGAATTCGGCCTTTCCGGGCAAGAACGAAAAAAGACAACCGTCGCGGCAAATAAGCGCGTAGGCGGGAGGTATGATTCTGGCGACATTGGCTCCCGAAAAGGGAGGGGACCCGCTTGCGGGGAGGATCGCAGGAATCATACTGCCGCCTCCGCGCTTAACAACTCACCCGTCTTGGCGGATGAACACAACGTACATAGATATTTGAATGGGGGAAAAATCCTGTTTATGGGATCTGTATAAAAACCGGTAAATACTATCTGAACAATTCTGAATGACTGCCCAATCTGACGAGCTTGATTGTTTTAGTATCCTTGTCAACCCATATCAAAAGGAAATCACTCTGTATGTGACACTCCATTGCTCCACTATACTCTCCCTTCAGTGGGTGCGGATAATATTCCTTGGGTACTTCTCCAGTCTCTTCCAGATGCTTGATTACCTCATTCAGGGCAATCAATTTCTCCTTGTCATGCAAATACTTTTTGAAGTCCTTCTTGAACTTTCCGCTTTGCTCAATTGTGTACATTGCCCTACAATGAAGCTATAAGTTTCTCCAGTTCACTGCGATTAAAGGCTTCAAGTTTCTTTCCACTTTTTGCCTCCTCCAAAGCCTCAATCGTTTCAATGTTAGGCTCATTGTAGACTATGTCAAGTAACAGAGTCTCTACATAATTGTTAAGACTCCTATTGCTATCCTTAGCCATTTTACGCAAACGCTCTACCAATTTGGTATTCAATCTGAAAGAAGTAAGCGTTTTATCTGAACTTGTTACTGCAGTATTCATAATAATAGCATTTGTATTACATTGTATGCAAATGTATGGATTAACATTTAATTATGCAAATACTAGGAAAACTCATTTGTCTATTGAAATGTTTTAGCGTACACTCACCCGTCTGCGCATATGATTTTCGTACAAACGCGAATGATTCGCGTCTGTACAATATTCACCCGTCTGCACGGATAAACGCGTCGAGGGCAAGGATGTCCTCGGCTGTAGTTTCCCAGGAAGTTACGAAACGCACTTTGGACTCGTTCTCCCCTCTCGGCCCCCAATACTCGAAAGAAACAAAGGGGCTTATGCGGTCTATCACACAATTGGGAAGAATGAAGAACTGCTGGTTGGAGGGGGAATCTATAAAAGTGTGGAAACCCCTGGATTCCAGAACATTACGTAGCTTCATAGCCAAATCTACGCCGTGCTTCCCTATTTCCATATACAGATTGTCGGTAAAAAGGCGGGCAAACTGAATTCCCAGCAGACGACCTTTGGCCAGGATTGAACCGTGCGCCTTCATAAGGCTTTCGAATGCGGGCAGAAGAGAGGGGTTCACGCACACGACCGCTTCGCCGAACAGCGCCCCCATCTTTGTTCCACCTATATAGAAGGCATCACAGTTGGCGGCGAGAAGCGGCAAGGTCACGTCCCGGCTGGCGGCAAGCCCGAATCCCAGGCGGGCTCCGTCTATATACAGCGGAATGCCATACTCTCTTGCAATGCTATGTAAATCCTTGAGTTCCTGCAAAGTATAGATTGTGCCGTTCTCGGTGGGGAAAGAGATATACACGGCCGAGGGAACAGTCATATAGGGCCAGGTGTCGTCGGCATAAAAGTCCTGCAGATAGGCCCTGAGTTCTTTAGGACACATCTTTCCCTGATGCGAAGGCAGAGTTATCACCTTGTGCCCGCAAAATTCGATTGCTCCAGCTTCGTGCACATTGATGTGCCCCGACTCAACAGCTATAACTCCTCCGATTCGGGGAAGCAGCCCGTCCAGGACAGTAGCGTTGGTCTGAGTTCCTCCAACCATAAAGAAAACCTGCGCATCGGGGGTTCCACAGGCCTCTCTGATGAGCTTGCGGGCCTGTTCACAAAAGGCATCGTGCCCGTACCCCGGAGTCTGTACCCTATTGTTTTTAATTATCTCTTCCAGCACGGCAGGATGCGCACCGGCCATATAATCGGTATCGAATCTAATCATAGAACTCAATGTTTTTCGGGTCTGAGTTTCGCGTATTTCAAAAGGAGCAGTTTCTGCCCATAGCGGTCGAAATTGATTTTAGCCTTGAGTTCGGGAGCTACGCCCTCGATGGAAAGTATGGTACCCGCACCGAACCGGTTATGCTCCACCCTTTCGCCTTCGTAGAGCTGCGACATATCTACCGGCACAAAATCGGGGTCTATAATGGCGGGCTTCGCCGATGCTGCGGGCACTGCCGGCCCGGATGATAGCCCACCGCCCGGCCTCACGGCATCGCGGCTGCCAAAAACAGAACGGTTTCCGGTAAAACCGCCGAACCGACCTGCCGAACTGTATAAACCACCACCGTTGCCTCCGCCGTTCCGGCCAAGAGGATTTTCAATGTAACGCTCGTCGATTTCGCCAATAAAGCGCGACGGCGGATTGCTTTCGTGCTTTCCGTTACGCATTCTGGTGGAAGCCAGCGAAATGCACACCGCCTTCATTGCCCGCGTAATGGCCACATAAAAAAGCCTGCGCTCCTCTTCCAGCTCTCGCGCTCCGCTCAGGTTGCCCACGTTGGGGAACAGATTCTCTTCCATTCCCGCTACGAAAACATACGGAAATTCCAGCCCTTTCGCCGAATGCACCGTCATAAGCGAAACCTTGTTGGAAGAATCCTCATCTTCACTTATGTCAACGTTGCTCAGCAGCGACACGTTCTCCAGAAAGTCCTCGAGCCTGTCCTGAACTTCGTCCTCGCGCGACTGCTGCTCCTCCACGAAAACCGAAACGGAATTGAGAAGTTCGTCGAGATTCGCCACCCGGGCCATTCCCTCTATGGAATTGTCGGACTTATAGAATGCGTACAATCCGCTTTCTTCGTATATTTTCTGTGCCAGGGCATAGGCATCGAGCGAGCCCCGCAACTGCGAGAGCAACTCTATCTGCCGGCAGAAGGGCTCCACCTTGGGAATTCGGAATCCGGCCTTGAACAGGCTGGTGCCGTCGGCATTGGCAAGCTTCAGGACAGCCTCCTTGGTAGTGTCGCCGATTCCTCGGGCCGGCTTGTTGACGGCCCTCTTGAAAGCCTCGTCGTCATTGGGATTGACCACCAGCTTGAGGTAGGCCATCATATCCTTGATTTCGGCCCTTTCGAAAAAACTGTTGCCCGAATATATAACGTACGGGATATTCCTCCGACGCAGGGCCTCCTCTATGGCGCGGGACTGCGAGTTGGTGCGGTAGAGAATTGCAAAATCCTGATACATAGCTCCATCTGACCTTATTCGGGAGGCGATTCCCGTCGCTATGAGCGCGGCCTCCTCCGATTCGGTGAAGGATTGCAGGATGCGGATTTGCTCGCCGCGTTCGGCATTGGACCAGCACTCCTTGGGAATACGGCCTTCATTCTTGGCAATGAGCGAGTTGGCAGCCTCAACTATATTCTTGGTGCTGCGGTAATTCTGCTCCAGACGGAAGATTTTGCACTCGGGGTAGTCTTTCCGGAAATTGAGGATATTCTCGATTTTGGCACCGCGGAAGGCATAGATACTCTGGGAGTCGTCGCCCACCACACAGATATTGCGGTGAACCTGCGAAAGTTTCTTTATAATGAGGTACTGCGCGCGGTTGGTGTCCTGGTACTCATCTACCAGAATATGTGAAAACCGGTTCTGCAGGGCCTCCAGAGCCTGGGGGCAGTCGCGCAGAAGGATGTTCATATTTACCAGAATGTCGTCGAAGTCCATTACTCCGGCGGCCTTGAGCTTACGCTGATAGAGTTCGTAAACGTCGATGAGGCGCGGCCTCTTGCCGTGCAGGTCGGAAGCCAGAAGTTCCTGGCTGGCGCGGTAGGCGCTCACCGTAACCAGGTTGTTCTTGGCCATCGAGATTCTGGACAGCACCTCCTTGGGCTTGTAAACCTTGTCGTCCAGCCCCAGCTCCTTTATGCAGGCCTTTGCGGCACTCTGCTGGTCGGAAGTGTCGTAGATGGTAAAGTTGGACGGGTAGCCCAGAACTTCGCAGTACTCCCGGAGGAAGCGCACGAATACCGAATGGAAGGTGCCCATCACCAGCCTCCGGGCCCCCTGCTCCCCTATGAGCCGGGCAATCCGTTCTTTCATTTCGGTGGCCGCCTTCTTGGTAAACGTAAGCGCCATTACCCTGGAGGAGTCAACCCCCGAGTCCAGAATGTATGCAATGCGGTTGGTGAGAACCCTAGTCTTTCCCGACCCTGCTCCCGCCACTATCAACACCGGTCCCGATATACATTCTACAGCTTTTTTCTGTTCGCTGTTGAGACCTTCAAGAATAGAGTTCTTTTTTGATTCCATATCTGGGCAAAATTAGGGAAAAAATTAGTATCTTCGCCTCGTATTTTGACAATTCTTACAAAACAAATAAAAATGTCATCAAACATCGATTTGAAAAGAGGCCTGAACATTCCCATCTGCGGAAGCGCAGAGCCCCGTATCAGCAAAACGATTGTGCCTGGCATTGTAGCCGTCAAACCCACCGACTTCAAGGGATTCATACCGCGCCTCCTCGTTAGCGAGGGGGATGCAGTTCTTTGCGGCTCCCCTGTCCTGGCAGACAAACTGCACCCCGAGATTCTGCTCACCTCTCCCGTAAGCGGAAAGGTAAAAGCAATTGTAAGGGGTGAAAAACGAAAACTGCTTGCCGTCCTCATTGAGTCTGACTGCAAGGGCGAATGTGCCTCCTTCAACCCCGGAGACATTGCAGCCCTGAACGCCGACGGAGTGAAGAAGGCATTGCTGGAAAGCGGACTGTGGCCTTTCATTATCCAAAGGCCCTACGGCATCATAGCCGACCCTACCGCCGCTCCCAAGGCAATTTTCGTATCCGCTTTCAACACCGCCCCTCTGGCCGCCGACCCCGAATTCACGTTCAAGGATGAACTGGCCTTCATTCAGGCAGGTATCGACGCTGTAGCCAAACTTTCCAAAGGCGGAGTTCACCTTGGACTCGACGGAAAGAACGCCGACAGCATCTTCAAGAAACTCGAGAACGTTCAGAAGCACAGCTTTACCGGAAAGCATCCCGCAGGCAACGTGGGAGTGCAAATCAGCCACATCTGCCCCATCCGCAAGGAAGAGACGGTATGGACCGTTTCCCTGTGCGGACTGGCCGCAATAGGCAAGCTGTTCAAGACCGGCAAGGTAAATCTCCTGCGCAAGGTGGCCGTCACCGGCCCGATGGCCATAGAGACCGCCTACATCTGCACTGTTCCCGGAATGCCCGTCAAGGAACTCGCTCCCTTCTACGGAAACACCCCCGAGCAGACCAGAATCCTGAGCGGAGACCCGCTGAGCGGAACGAATGTAGGAACCGAGGGCTATCTGGGCTTCTTCGACACCCAGATAACTATGCTGCGCGAAGGCAACGAGCGCGAATGGTTCGGTTGGATACGCCCCATCCGCTACAAGCAGTTCAGTACAGACCACTGCTACTTCTCCTGGCTCACTCCCTGGAGGAAATACGAAATGGACACCAACATTCACGGAGGTCTGAGGGCGTTCGTAATGAGCGACCCTTACTACGCCAAAGTGCTGCCTATGGACATTTTCCCCGTATATCTTACCAAAGCCTGCCTTGCCGGCGACATTGACAAGATGGAGAAATACGGCATTTACGAAGTTCTTCCCGAGGATCTGGCGCTGTGCGAGTTCATAGATCCCTGCAAGAACGAGATTCAGGATATAATTGCAAAGGGCATTGACCTGATGCGCAAAGAAATGGCCTAAAGTATGAACAAGATTTTTGAAAAGGGAGGAAAGCTCTACTGGCTGCACTCCACAGTCGATGCTTTTGACACATTTCTGAAAGTTCCCGACACCGTTTCGGCAAAGGGTTCCAGTGTGCGCGATGCAATCGACCTTAAACGCATTATGATAATGGTGGTGATAGCCCTTGTTCCCGCAGCCCTGTTCGGAATGTGGAACGTAGGTTATCAGCACAACCTTACCCTCGGGGACGGACGGCTTCAGATTCTGGCCAACTTCTGGTACGGCTTCCTGCACGTTCTGCCCCTGTATCTGGTTTCCTATATCGTGGGACTTGCAATCGAGTTCGGTTCATCCCAGATAAGGAACGAAGAGGTGAACGAAGGCTACCTGGTTTCGGGTTTCCTCATTCCCCTCATCCTGCCCGTTACCACTCCCCTTTGGATGGTGGCTCTGGCTACCGCCTTCTCTGTAATCTTCTGCAAGGAAGTGTTCGGAGGTACCGGTATGAATATCTGGAACCCGGCGCTTGTAGCCCGTGCATTCCTGTTCTTCGCCTACCCCAACCAGATGTCCGGCTCGCAGGTATGGATTTCGAACCCCGGCCCCGATGCAGTTACCGGTGCAACTCCCCTGGCCCTGGACGGGGCCGCTCAGTACGGCACGGGATTCTGGGACCTGTTCATTGGAACGGTTCCCGGCTGCGTGGGTGAAACCTCGGTAATAGCAATCCTGCTGGGAGCA
>JAKSKE010000054.1 GCA_024401895.1 Bacteroidales bacterium | reverse complement strand
ATGCACTACTGGAGAGTCACAAGCCCATCAGTCTTTAGCTGATGGGTAGTTGACAGTTAGTCCTTATCTAATTTGTTCCATATTGCATTTACGAGGGGCTTTGGCAGAATTGCAATTACTGCCGGCATCCATACGTTCATAAAGCCGGGGCTGTAGAGCCTGCGTTTGCGGTACATTGCCCTGAGCGCCAGACGCACCAGCCTTTGCGGAGTCCATATCACCCCAATTTTAACGGCAAAGTCCATAAGGCTGGGCTTTAGATTGTAAAGGGTTGTGGCCACTGCGGCCGGGCATACGGTGGTTACGCCCACGCCGTAGGGTCTCATCTCAAAGTAAAGCGAGCGACCGAAACTCTTGAGGTAGGCCTTTGTAGAGGCATAGAGTGTGATTCCCGGCATAGGGAGCACGGCGGCCAGCGACGACACAATGAGAATGTGTCCGCTGCGGCGTTTCTTCATATCTTCCCCAAAGAGCATACAGAGTTTCGTGTTGGTGATTACGTGAAGGTTGAGCATAGTGCTTATGAGCGGCTCAATTTTGGGGTGCATTTCCTTGAAGAAGAATATTCCGGCATTGCATACAAGGGTGTCAACCTCGTAATCCTGCTCTTTGCAATAGTCGTATAACTGTTGTGCGGCGTCTTCTTTGGCAAGGTCCTGGTAACGGGGAATTACATTCACTCCGTATTCCTCCACCAGCATTGAAGTGGCTTCTATTAGCTGCTCCTGCTGGTTGCTGACTATGAGCAGGTCGTTGCCTTTTGCCGCGAGCTGCCTTGCATATTCGAGCCCCATTCCGGAACTCGCTCCGGTTATAAGCGTGATTTTCATTTTGCGTTCTCTGCTTTTTCAATCTCTTTCTGCAGTTTCTTCGGGAGATTGTCCACACAGTGGTGGCATTTCATCTCCAGGGTGTACATTCGGCCTATGCAATAGTTGGAGTGCTTGCACCCGCTGCATTCGAGCTTTCCTTCTTTAAGTTTGTTTACAAAATCGGTGTCGTGAACAAGAGCCCTTGCCATTTGCAGGCCGGTGAAACCAGCCTCCAGCACCTCTTCCATTTTCTGTTTCGAAATGAGGCCTCCCACATATACCAGAGGCATAGAGAGGGCCGCCCTGAATTTCTTAGCTTCATCCAGGAAATAGCCTTCGCTGTACGGTACGGTGGGAATGAGAATCCTGCCTATGAGCAGCAGCATTGCCTTGAGCCACCAGAAGGTCTTCATATCCATATAGTGAGCCAGGGTCTTGAGCGGCATAGCCCCGCGCATTACTTCCATAGGGGCTTTGCTTACAAAACCGGCCGAGAGCACCAGCGCGTGGGCTCCCAGCTTTTCCAGTTCCTGAGCCACTCTTATGCATTCGTCGGTCTGCATTCCGCCGCGGAAACCGTCGTGCATATTCACCTTTACCAGAACGCCCATATCATTGGCGGCAGCCTCCATAACCTCCTTCATAACCATCCGCATAAAGCGCATACGGTTGTCCAGGCTGCCACCGAATTCGTCGCGCCTATGGTTGGTGTATGGCGAGAGGAACTGGCTTATGAGGTAGCCGTGACCTGCGTGAATCTCAACGCAGTCGAACCCTGCGAGGCGGGCAAGCCTTACGGCGTCGCCGAATTTGCGGGCGAGGTCGGTGATTTCGTCTTTGCGGAGCTTCCTCACAAAGGTGGGGGAGTAGATGTTGAATCCGCCCGACGCTCCTACCGGAGTGCATTTGCAGGTGGCCCGGTGCGTCATATTCCCGCAGTGCCCCAGTTGGATGGAAGCCTTGGCGCCGTGGGAGTGCACAGAGTCGGTGAGCTTCTTGAGTTCGGGAATTATTTCCTCTCTCATCCACAACTGCCCGTCGAAGGACAGACCGGACTGGCACACCGCGGCGTAGGCAACCGTAGTCATTCCTACGCCGCCTCTGGCAACCGCTGTATGATAATCGAAAAGGTCTTTCGAAGGAGAATTGCCGTAGGCCATATTTTCGAAGGCGGCCGAACGTATTACCCTGTTTCTCAAGGTCACGGGACCAATGCTGCAGGGAGTAAAGATTGGAGACTCCATTGTGACAAATTTTAGCAAAGATAGTCATATTTTTTCTATCTTTGAGGTCGTCCAAATTATACGAATATGAAATTCTTTGCAGCCATCCGAGGCTTTTTCTATTTTACCACACTTTCTGTCCTTTGTTTGAAATATCCCGAAGAACCTGCTACAATACAGGTGAACGGGCAGGAACTTTTCTATGTCGCCCGCGGCCCCAAGGACGGGAAACCGGTGGTGCTGGTTCACGGAAACGGCGGCTCTCACAAGAGTCTGAGGACCCAGGCAATGGAATTGGCCAGGGCCGGGTACAGGGTTTACAGTCCCGACTCCCGCGGTCAGGGTGCAAATCCCGTTCTGGACGAATATCACTATGCCGATATGATGGAAGACACGTACTGCTTCATAAAAAAATTGGGATTGGAGAAACCGGCCCTCTACGGCTGGAGCGACGGCGGCATAATCCTGCTTATGCTGGAGATGGCGCATCCCGGTACCTGCGGCCCTATGGCTGTAAGCGGTGCGAACCTGTATCCCGACTGCGGTCCCGGGTTTGAGTCCTTCAAGGAGTGGATTCTGTCCGAGGGCACTCCTCTGGCAATGATGATGCTCAATGAACCGCAGATTGATCCGGCCGACCTGTCGGCCATAAAATGTCCCGTGCTTGTGTGCGGCGGCAGCGAAGACCTTATTTCGGTGGAGCACACCACTCTCATTGCCGATTCCATTCCCGGTTCCCGTCTGGTGATTCTGCAGGGCGAGGACCACGGCAGCTACATAAAGAAAAGCCCCAAGATGGGTCGCATCTTAGGGCAGTTCCTTAAAGAGAACAACTACTAGTAGTTCTCGGCGTGAATTTCAAAGTAGCTCTGGGGGTGTGCGCAAGTGGGGCAGATCTCGGGAGCGCTTTCGCCCACTACGATATGACCGCAATTGCGGCATTCCCATACTTTAACGCTTGATTTCTTGAATACCTCTGCGGTTTCTACGTTCTTCAGGAGTGCGCGGTAGCGCTCTTCGTGACGTTTTTCGATAGCCGCTACAAGGCGGAATTTCTCTGCAAGTTCGGGGAAGCCCTCGGCTTCGGCGGTTTTTGCGAATCCTTCGTACATATCGGTCCACTCATAGTTCTCGCCTGCGGCTGCGGCTGCGAGGTTCTGGGCTGTGTCGCCAATTCCCTCAAGTTCCTTGAACCAGAGTTTTGCGTGTTCTTTTTCGTTGTCGGCGGTCTTGAGGAAGAGGGCGGAAATCTGCTCATATCCTTCCTTTTTTGCCTTTGATGCGAAATAGGTGTACTTGTTGCGAGCCTGTGACTCACCTGCGAATGCAGCTTCGAGATTCTTCTCGGTCTGAGTTCCTGCGTATTTGTTTGCCATAGTATATAAGTGATTAACGTTTGTGTGTTGCCTTAGAACTGGTTTTTCTGTTTTGCCTTGCAGTCGGGGCAGATGCCTTTTACGGTGTGCTCGGTGGAATGTACGGTGTAATTGTCGGGCAGTTTTACCCGGGGTACCTTCAATTCTTCGAAGCAGAAAGTGCGTTTGCACACCTCGCAGTGGAAGTGAATGTGTTCGTCGGAATCGGGGCCGTCGTGGTGCCCGCGGCACACTTCGTAGCGGATGCCTTCGGGCCCGCCGTCCAGGGCGTGCAGAAGGTCGTGCTCCCTCATAATGGAAAGGCAGCGGAAGATGCTCGACTTATCGAGAGAAGGAACCTCTGTCTCGATATCCTTCATAGACATAGGGCCCTTCCTGTGGAGCAGGGTCTCCAGCACCAGAATGCGGTTTCCGGTAGCTTTTATGCCGGCATTGTTAAGCAGGTCTATGCTTTCCTTTCTGTCTGCCATAACCGCAAAGATACAAAATATTATGATTGTTTCTCCACAAAATATGTATTCGTACAGACGCAAATCATTCGCGTCTGTACGAAGTTCACCCGCGCAGGCGAGTAAACCGTGGCCCGGGGGAGGCCTTCGTGTTTGCAACCGGGTTGCAAGAAATAGTTTTCATATTTGCAAGGTTTGTACAACATCTATGAAAAGAATAACTGCAATCGTGACATTTCTGGCTCTTGCCGGTCAAATCGATATATTTTCCCAACAAATCGACACCACCGCACTTTACGGTGAGCGGAAGGATACTCTGGATGCGGCCGCCGTGTCGGTGGGGCAAGGCAATTACGTTTCCCGCCTGCGGGATATGAAAACCGAGGTAATCTCGGCCGCCGGCCTTTGCAAAATGGCCTGTTGCAACCTTGCAGAGAGCTTTGAAAACAGCGCCAGCGTAACCGTGGGCTACTCCGATGCCGTTACCGGAGCCCGTCAGATAAGATTGCTGGGACTCAGCGGCACCTATACCCAGATGCTGGACGAAAACCGGCCGGTTATGCGCGGCCTTGCATCACCCTTCGGGCTTTCCTATGTCCCCGGCCAATGGCTCAACAGCATTCAGATTGCCAAGGGCGCGCCCTCGGTAATCAACGGAGTAGAGAGTATCACCGGGCAAATCAATATGGAACACCGCAAGCCCACGGACGAAATTCCCCTGTTCCTCAACGCCTCATTTATGTCGGACACCAAGGCCGACCTTAATATTGCGTCGAGTCTGCAGCTGGACCGCGAGGGTAAATGGAGTACGGCCCTCCTGGGGCACGTGAGCGGTAATTTCAAGGGGATGGATACAAACAACGATGGTTTTCTGGACGACCCCCGCCAGCTGCAGGTGAATTTTGCAAACCGCTGGCTGTACTATGACCCCGACGGAGTCCAGGTACGGTTTGGAGTGAAATTCCTGCGGGAC
The DNA here is from genome assembly GCA_024401895.1 of Bacteroidales bacterium. Classification (GTDB taxonomy): domain Bacteria; phylum Bacteroidota; class Bacteroidia; order Bacteroidales; family UBA932; genus Cryptobacteroides. The sequence goes on along the minus strand of JAKSKE010000054.1, from coordinate 2,420 downwards.
AGCCGTAACGGAGGCCAGGTAAAACCAGGGGAGAAATACTGGCATTCCAAAATACTCAACCAGGCGTTCAACGCCTACCTTAAGGTCGGGGTTCCTCTGAATGCCGACAATACTCAGAACGTGGCGCTTGTAGCCGATTTCAACGACTATGCTATGGCCGGCACATTCGGAAAATCAGTTTACGATGCGTCGCAGCTTTCGGGCTTTCTGAATCTGCTCTACCAGAATCAGGAACAGGAAAACCATCACTATACCATTGGCCTGAGCGCCACCTACGACCATTTTGTAGAGATCCTGAATTATCAGGTACCCTACAACAGTTATCAGTCTAAAAACGGAGGAATCACGACAAACCTGCTGAACGCCGGTGCATTCGGGGAATATACCTATCATCTGGAAGATAAGCTCAGCGTAATCGCCGGCCTGCGTGCAGACTACTACCGGAGCGACGGCCGGTTCCGCATAAGCCCCCGGCTTACAGTCAAATACAATCCTACCGAGAACCTTGTGCTGCGCCTTAACGGCGGAAGGGGACTGCGTTACGCCTGCCCCCTGTCCGACAACATAGGAGTCCTGAGCACAGGAAAAGAGATTTATTCCAGCCAAATGATTTCGCATCCGCTCGAGGATGCCTGGATTGCCGGAGGCAACGTGACCTGGTATCTGCCATTTCTCGAAGACAGCAACGCCTACCTGAGCTTCGACTACTTCAGGACACAGTTCCTCAACCAGCTGCTGGTGGACTACCATTATTACAAGACTATAAACAACAGCTGGATTCCGGACAGAATAGGCTTCTATACCTCCAGCGATCGGTCATATACGAATACCTGGCAGCTCGATTTTTCGGTAGAACCGGTAAAGCGTTTTACCGTTACGGCGACCTTCCGCTATACCGACGCAAAGGCAACTTATGTATCCACCGGATTCGGTGAAAGGTATATGACATCGCGTTACAAGGGGGTGCTTAACCTGCAGTATGCGACCAACCTCAATAAATGGATTTTCGACTTCACGGCATCTTTAAACGGCCCCTGCCGCCTCTACGAATTTATGGAAGGAGAATACTCCAAGCCATATCCGCTGCTCTATGCGCAGGTAACCCACAGAATGAAGGGATGGGACATATATTTCGGAGGTGAGAATCTTACCAACTTCACCCAGAAGAATCCCATCATACATGCCTGGGATCCCTGGTCATCGACCTTCGACGCTTCTTGCATCTGGGGGCCTCTGATGGGCATAAGGGTATATGCCGGAGTAAGAATCACGTTATGGAAAACAAATTAAAGGAACAAGAAATATGAAAAAACTGGCATTGACTTTCGCGATTGTGCTGTTGGCTGTATCTACAGCATTCGCCGGCACCAAAAAAGACATCAGGACCGTCACTTTCGACACATCTCTCCACTGCAAGGAGTGCGTAAGGAAAGTTCAGGAGAACATTGCGTTCGAAAAGGGCGTCAAAGACCTGGAAGTATCTCTGGAGAAACAGAAAATCACCATTGACTACGATGCAAGGAAAACATCGGTCGAGACCCTGAAGAAATCCATCGAAAAACTCGGCTACAAGGCTATTGAGCACAAGGAAGGCAATGACGGAAGCAAAGATTAGCGGAGGCTCATTAAATTTTGCAACCGCATTGCAAAAGTATTATATTTGTCCTTCGGAAAACAAATGCTTTACTTATATGAAAAAACTCATTGCTTCCATCTTCGCAGTTTGCGCAATAGCTTTTACTGCAAACGCACAGTTCTATTTCAGTGGTAGCCTTGGTCTGAACGTAAACGGAACCAAGGATGCCAGTTCTGCAAATTTTCACATCGATCCGGGTATTGGATATCAGATGAGTGATGCTACAGCTGTAGGTATCTTCCTTTCCCTGGGCGGCGGTTCGGGTTTTGAGTGGAGCCTTAATCCGTATTTCAGATATACCTTTGCAGACGTGTCCGATTTCCATTTCTTCGCCGACGCAAGAGTTAGCCTTGGACAAATAAGCAAGACCTTCTGCTGGGGAGTAGGAATTCTTCCCGGATTCGCCTATTCCATTTCAAACAGCGTAGATATCGTTACCCACGTGGCTTGTCTGGGGGTCAAGGGATATGGCCAAACGACGGTGTTCCGTTTCAACCTGCTTGACGGGGCATCGGTGGGAATGCAGTTTAAGTTCTAGTTAAATAAGGGCACTTTCCTTTATTTATTGTTTTTCTGGCGGTACTTCAGAGGCGTAACTCCGTTGTGCCGCTGTTTGAATCGTGTACAGAAGTACCAGGGAGTGGAATATCCCACGGACCATCGGGAAAACTATGTGTTTAGGCATAGATATTCTGAAGTCTGAAGAGAAAGTACTTGACATCGGATACGCCTCTCAGTTGAGCACGTCGGGGCGTTTTCAGAAATGCTTCATAGTGAGCGAATT
>JAKSKE010000053.1 GCA_024401895.1 Bacteroidales bacterium | reverse complement strand
AACCTTGTTGTTGATGGCAGTCTGAAGAGCGGCAATCTGGCTCTCTATGGAAGAAACCTTCTGCTCAAGGGCCGATACGCGACCGGTGATGGCAGAATCGTCGTACTTCTGGCAAGCTACAGCCAGGAGCATTGCAGCAGATGCTGCGAGTAAAATTTTAAATGCTTTCATAATTTGTTGGATTATATGAATTAAAAAAACAAACTTCTGCTACTGGGCGTCCTTTACACAACGCAACGGAGCGGCATAGGACGAATTGCAGTAGCTCAGGCTCACCTTTCCCTCGTTATTGGATGCAGTGAAGGTAGTCATAAGAGCGAAGAACTGAGGCTTGGCAGTTGCCGACGATCCAAGATAACCTGTTGAAGTCCAGTAGAAATTCATAGCACAGGACCCTACCCATTCTTCATATTTGCACTTTTCGGCAACAATCATATTCTTGTTGTAAACTCCGTTGTTGGCCACACAGCCCGAGAAAACCAGGTTCCATCCGCCGTCATTGAAATTTTTAACCTTTGCAGCATCATAGCCGGGGTCGTAGAACAGCGCCGTTTTGTCTATAACGGTGCTCTTCTCCGTTCCGCTGTCGTCTTTGTTGGAGTTACCGCAGAGGGCAAGGTATTCGGCCCTTGTAGGAACGTGCCAGCCGGGAGGGCAGATTCCCCGGGCACCTTCGAAATCGTGGACATTTCCGGCATTCACTGCTGTAGAGAAAAGCAAGTCGCCGCTGTAAAGCAGACCAAATTTCGCTATGGACGCCTCGTCCTTGAGGGCAGTGGTGTTCTCGCCGTCGGTGGAGTAAGGATAGAAGACAGTGGCGCCTTCATCGACGGGTTCGCCAAGTACGCATCCCTCGGGAACAAACCTCAGGTTTTCGGCCATCCACTTGCTTCCGTTGGCAAGCACTACGGTTTTATATTCAACTCCGTCGTACTCGAAACCGTCTTCGTCCTCCGAGAACGAAACCTGCTTCTCGGGAATGATTCCTTCGTCGCTCCAGGCCTCGATTTGGCCGCTGATTGCCATATTAACGTCGGTGGGGAGCACTGTCATAACTATAGTGTACTGGCCGCCGGCCTTGAGGGTAACCTCGGACAACTTCTTGGAAATGGTAACGCCGCCCGCCAACTGCACTTCCGCCGTAAATTTCACGGTCTGCGGAACTATAATAGCAATATACCGGCTGTTGTCCGTGACCTTATGCGCGGCAATATCGCACGCCTCGGCGCCAAGGGCAGGAACACACTCACCCGATTCCAGATTCACCGTTGCATTTATAATCGAATTCTTGAGGGTAACGCCCTGAATTGCGGCCCCTCCCTGATTGTCGATATCTATGACAATTCTTGTAAGCAGATGCTTGAACACCATTGAAACCGATGCCTGAGGGGTGACACCCTTCTTCACGGCAGCCATAAGGTCGGAATTGCCGTAACCCTCTCCCGACTGGTCCTGTGCTACGCTGAAGGTAGTGGGAACCGTTTCTGAATAAGGGTAATAGGCAAGGAAATCACTGCTCTGCTCACCGGATCTGTACCAGGGAAGGTTGCTTGTGAAAGCATCTTCTCCATAAACCATACGTTCGTTCGTGGCATAGGCTTCACCAGCACGGGTGATGGTTACACCAATCGCATCTCCGTTCTCGAAGTCGGTTTCGGTAGCACGGGTAATTACAGGTTCAATAACAACATTGCCCAGTACTTTTACCGGAGTTTCAACGTTACAGCTGCACAAAAGCGCGGCCAGGGCCGTAGCCAAAAGTGTAATACTCTGTTTCATAATATCTTACAATGCTATCTAAATTTCTAAAAAGTGTATCCGAATGAAAGGGCGGCCGCAATGCGGGGCTTGCCTGCGCGCAAAACTGCACTGCCGGCGGCCTCTATATACAGAGAGTTAAGGAAAGTGTACCTCAGACCCAGCCGGGCACCGAATGCCGGGGTTGTCATATACCATTTCCAGTTGTCATAATAGTTCTGGAGCCTTTCGGGTTGGGTTCCCGATTCAATCTCTCCTGCCCTGCGGCTGTTCTCGTCCAGAAAACCGGTCCCTGCCCATACCCCAAGAATGGGAGAAACCCGGCAGGGGGCGGTATAACGGCCTTCAAAAGCAAACCCTGCGCTGCGCAGAACCTGGCCGTTAAGGTAGGGGTACTGGTATGACGAAAGCGCGGCGTCGCGGGAATAGGAAAGTTCCAGCTTCAACTCATATACCGAGGGCCTTACCGCTGTCCAACAAGGTTTGAAAGACAGGTTGTCCCTGGAGAATATGACATTGCTGCCAAAGGAACTGCGGGTAGTCACACCGCCCTGCGTCACCTTTTCTATCACGTTCTCCTTAAGTATCCGGCCTTTCAGGATACCTTCCAGGCGGAAGATATGTTCGGTTCCTCCGTTGGAACGGAATTTCCACTGGAGGGTCGATGACAGCCTGTCGGTAGGGAAATTCATCCAGATGGCATCCTTCTCCCCTATGGACCCGCTGCTGTGCAGATATGACAGGTCGAAGTACAAAGCCTCGTTCCAGGACATTTGGGCAGATACTCCCCAGCCCAACTCACGTACCGGAAAACCTCCGATTCCGGGTTCGCTCAAATGGATTCCGCCTCCTTCCCAGGCCTGCTCCATTCCGTAGAACAGTCCTTTGTCTATAAAAGCGCCGTAAGACGTTTGCGAAACTCCTATCTGCTCGGCGGTAATGGTTTCGGTATTGCATTCAACGGCAGCGGCGAGTCCTACGCTCCACTTGTTTCGGTGCCACTGGAAGCCCGGGCGGAACGACAGGTCCAGCGCATAGTCGGTATAGCGCAGGTCCTTTCTCTTGGAGCAGTTTGTAGATTTGAAATCCACCACAGCCCCAACCCTGAAGGCAGGAGTGATATCTACGCTTACACCGCCGTCGAAAGAATATACCTGACGGCTCTTGGTTCCGGGCATAAATTCGTATATGTCTACGGGATAGCGGCCGTGCTCCAGGAACATTCCCCCGCAGGCGCTGTACATTGTGGTCTGCTCGAATGAGAAACTGCCTACCATACTGAAACGCTGCAGATGCATAATGGTAGAAGCCCCGGCACCCACCGACCACAGGACGGGAGCTTCGCTGAGCAGCCGGTTCTCGCCTCCGGAATATTTTCCGGACAGTTCGGCCTGCGAAATATCGATGCTGTCGGCCCGCATACCGGTTACGTTGTCGCCCCGCAGCCACGGGTTGCGGTCATATATATTGCTGTACCGCCACTGTGCCGCAGGGAACTTGGGAGCGGCAGGCAGCGACGCGCTGCAGAGAACCGTGAGGGCAGCGGCACAAAGCGATATGATAATCTTTCTATTCATGCAGCGTAGCCTTTTCGAGTTCTACAAAATCGTTTGAAGAGTTGTTGGTATCCTGAAGCACCGTGAAACCTTTCTCGGAACTGGCTTCTTCGTCGACCTTACGCACGAGCGAATGACCCAGGAACGTGTCGGACAAGGTTATGAAACCGGCATCGACGTCGGAACGCAAGCGCTTGTTGTTGGAAGTGGTGGAACCGTTGAAAACCTCGACTCCGTCCAGAATCCAGTCCCAGGGAAGAGTGACCACATTGTCGCTGGTAGAGCCTGGAATGGGTATGACAGTGTCGCTCATTTGCACGAATTCCTGTATTGTCATACCCTGCGGACGGAAAATCACCACCGTAGGGGAACTTATGGAGAACGCATACGCATTGGCCCTTCCCACTTTAATTACAACGTCGAGGATTCTTTCCCTGACTATCTTGTCGCCGGGGGCGGGATGGTATGTGGTGTTTGTGAAATACGTGCTGTTGTAGCAGACAAAATATGAGGCATTGTTCAGATTCACGCTCAAAGGATACTGCACCGTATGGTCTATTGCTCCGTTCAGGCACAGTACGGCGTCCTGACCGCTCTCCAGAGGGAAGGACTTGCCGTCTCCCCCGAACTGCCACAGGGCCTGGATTATGGGTGCGAAGTCCATAATTCCGCCCCAGGGATTGGTGGAATTGGAATTGTACGGGGCAAGGGTACCGAAGCAAAGGCTGTCGAGATAAACCGTACGGGTGTCGTTGTTGTGCAGGATAATGTATTTGTCGGACTGGTAATCCCCCACTTCGGGAAGTTTCTTGCAGCCACCACAATAGATTTCACGCACTACCAGGGTGCCGGCCTTGGAATATTTGAGGGGCAGGTCAACGTTGGTGGCGCCGTTCACCACTACTTTGTCACAGGTGCCGTTAAAGATGGACTGGCCGCTGCGGTCGCTCACGCTCACGCGGTAAAGACCGCGGGGAAGGTCGGCCAGGGCCCGGCCGGAAGAATTGGTGGCCACACTGTATATGAACGTGTTGTTCATTTCTTCGAGCGACACTTCGACTCCTTCGCGCGCGAACTCGGAGTAGCCCTCGGGGTACTGCAGGGTGACACATACGCTGCACGCAGAATCCCTGTACGGGTTGTCGGTGCGCACGTTAACGCACGAAACGGCACAGAGCGCGGCCAAAACAGATATCAGTGCTTTTTTTATCATAGCTTTATCCTGCAGGTTAGGCCGTAATAGAACGACGGAGTGAATACTGCGCTTACACCCGTGGCGAATGAAGTTACGCTGGGGCGCGAAGCGGTGAAGTTATTGGCGAAGAAACTCAGGGAGACGTGCTTCCCTATTTCTTTTGTTATGCTGAGGTTGGCACTGCAGTAGAACCCGTAACCGTCGGGGTTGTAAGTGTATGCATTGCCGGTCTTCACTATGAGGTTGGCAAATTCGGGGTCCAGTGCCTGGGTGTCGGTGAAGGGATAAATCTGCCCGTCCAGGGTCATATAGGAAACCGGGCGTATTGCGGCGTACGAATCGCCGTCATATATGCTTCCCCCGGTGGGGGCATTGGAATTTTCGGTAACGTTGAAAGCGTATTCGGCACCGTTGTACTCGCTCAGGTTGCGCATTCTGCGCAGCAGCGCGGCCTCGAACCGGCAGGTTATGACCAGCCTTGCCTCGGGAATATGGGTAATGGTGGTGAAGTTCATATCAAGGTTATGCGAAACCTTGCCGTTGGAGGTGCCGGAAGATGCCCCGCGGGCATAGATTCCAACATACTGGTAAGACCTGTTGGGAATAGAGGTGTGCGACCATCCGTTATTATAACTGTAGGTAAGCAGGTCATCGACATACGAACTGTAGTTGTACGATGCGTCCAGACGGAAGGAGGTGCGTATTGCCTTTATTTCCGGGAAATCTACGGTGAGTTCGGCGCCTGCCCGGGTGACGGGTTTGCCGTTGGTCTGGATATTGGTCCTTGCAAAACTGCGGTCGGTGACTTTGACATCCATAGGAATCCAGTATTCGTCCCGCGAGCCCCGCATATATACGGTGCCGGTCTGGCTGTCAACCCTGAACTGGGGCGAGCCGGGCACCGAGAAACCCTGCGGCAGCTGCATTATGCTGTACGATATGGGCGTATATACGCTCTGGTACTGGTAAGGATTCCTGGTTATGTTGTAGAATCCCACGAGACTTACCTTCCACTCTCCCAGGCTGAGGTCGATGCCGGCCTCGGAGTTGGAGTTGCGCTGCCATTTGAGGTCGGGGTTGAATTCCATTGTGTAAGGTATGGTATAGAACGCATAGTGCGAGGTGCTTCCGCTGGTAAAGGCAAAGGTTTGTATGTCCCGGTATTCCTGTCTTGGATAGAGCACCCAGAACGACGGCAGCTTTTCGCTGATTCCCCAGCCTCCGCGAACGGTCACGCTCTTCGACAGCTGCCATTTGAGATTGAACCGGGGCGAAAGCGAATTGACTCCCCGGTAACGGGAATTCTGAATGAACACCTGCTCGAACCGCAGACCGGCAATGAGGTCGAGTTTCGTGTTCCCCACGGGAACTGTCACCTGGTCTTCGAAATACTCGCTAAGGTTGTTCATAAAAGGATATTGGCTGTAGGGGCGGGGACGGTACCCGTTGGGGGCGAGGGCGGGATTCTCGTAATACTCCCCTTTTCCTGCATTGCCGTTCGACTTGAACTGCACTCCGGCCTTCAGACGGTTTTTCACGTTGCCGAAAGTTCTGGTCCAGTCGTATTTGAAAGAGGCCGAAAGGTCGAGTTCCTTACTGTCTGTCACTTGGTCGGAATAATAGCTCAAAGGCAGGCACTCAGCCCAGAAATAGCCCTCCGACTCGGAGTGCACGGCGGGCTGGGTCGTTGCCGATGAGCAGTAGGTATGGGTGCGGGCAAGGTTGTCGGCAAAACTGCCGGAGGCCTCGAACCGCAGCGACGTAATCCAGGGCAGGTTGAGCATCCAGGACACGGAAGTGTTGGCCCTGAAAACGTTGTCGCGCACTTTCTCGTAGTTGCCGGAAGGGGCGTCGGGGTCGTCCTTGCTGTCCATTCCACCGATATTTGCATTGACTCCAGCCTCGAAGCGCAGGGCGCCGGCAAAGGTATTGGAATAGGTAGCGCTGACGTTGCGCCTGGTATATGACGTGTAGGGACTTACGAGTTTTGTGGTGGCCCTGGCCCATTCTCCGCTCACATTGAGCACCCCGGCATTGCGGCCCAGCTCCACTCCCTTGCTCACCGACGCCTGGTAAGTCCTGGGGTTTACGCTGAAGGTGAGGTTGAGCGGCGTACGGCCCTTCTTGGTGTTCACCTTTACCATTCCGGAGTTAAGGTCTCCGTATTCGGCTGAAGGAACACCGGTTATGACTTCTATGCTCTCGATGTTCTCTACCGACAGGCTGCGGGTGCTGGCTCCGGCGGGCTCGGTCACCGATGCATTGTTCCCTATTCGCACACCGTCTATTTCAAGGGCGGTTCCGAACGAGGCGTTTCCCGCCGAGGTTCCGCCGTCGCGAAGGCTGAACTGATTGTCCTGCGTGAGGTCGGGGTTGATGGTCTTTCCGCCCGGGAGAAGGGCCGCCATATCGGCGACGTTGCTCATTTGCATATGCTCCAGCGCCTCCTTCCCTATGTTATGGGAAGTACCCAGAGTACCCGCCGGACGCTGGGCGGTAACCACAACGTCTTCGAGGGCGAGGGATTCAATGTTAAGGCTGAAGTCCAGGGAAGCACTGTGGCCGTATGCGTCGCTCACGCTCAGGACTTCGGCCTTAATGCTGAGCTGAACGGTTTGCGACACGTATCCCAGGCACTCCGCCGTAAGGGAATAGCCGCCATTGGACAGACCGGCGAAACTGTAACGTCCGTCGATGTCGGTAACGGCCCACAGGGCACCGTCATCTATTTTTAGAACTACACCGGGGAGAGGATCTCCCGTTGCGGCATCCTTAACGACACCCGACACCCTCACCGAAGAAGATGCCGCCAGTGCCGCAGCGCAACAGAGTACAAGCAGGATGGACAGTATGAACGATTTTACCCTCATTATCATCAAAAATCTTTGCAATGTAGTAAAAAAGTTCGAAAAAAACGCCCATCATACTTGAATTATTTCAGTTCCAGTTTTATAGAAGATGATGTATTCCAGCCGCTTATCTCTACATAACAGGGCTCGGCGCAATCTGAAGGCACATTGCAGGAAATACTGCGGGTTTCCGCCGCCCTGGTATCGGCTCACCAGCAAAACCCTGTGTTTTCTATCCAGTCACATCATCTGCGCTTCG
>JAKSKE010000052.1 GCA_024401895.1 Bacteroidales bacterium | reverse complement strand
AGGAATTGATTTGCGGCAGCAAATTGTAGTTGACGAGTCTGGCTACAAAGTCCCGCCGGACGAAGCGCAGATGATGTGACTGGATAGAAAACACAGGGTTTTGCGCGTGAGCCGTTTTAATGTGACTCGTGCAGGATTAGCCACGCTGCGCGTGACTCTTCCCGGGGCTCGTCACGGCAAAGCGTTGAAGTGCGGGCGCTCGGAAACTGCGTTCCCTTTGGCGCTTATTGTATGCGAGAGCTTACGAGAACAAGTTCTCGACGCTGCCGCATACAATAAGCGCCCCGAGATAAATCTCGGAGCGCCCTTGTCAGCGCTTTGCGCTGGTGACTCGTGCAGGATTCAAACCTGCGACCTTTTGATCCGTAGTCAAATGCTCTATTCAGCTGAGCTAACGAGCCAGAGTATACTATTTCTCAGATTTTACTGAGTGTGTAGCCTCTTTAATGCGAGCCTTCTTTCCAGAGAGCTTGCGGAGATAGAAGATGCGTGCTCTGCGAACCTTACCTACCTTATTGATTTCAATCTTGTCAATGAAAGGTGATTCGAAAGGGAATATTCTTTCTACACCAACACCATTGGACACTTTGCGAACCGTGAAAGTCTTAGTGAAAGGATTTGCACCTTTGATTTGAATAACAACACCACGGAAGTTCTGAAGTCTGTCCTTGTCTCCTTCTTTGATTCTATAGGTAACGGTAACTGTATCACCGGCCTTGAATTCAGGGAACTTCTCTGCTCTTTCAATTGCGAAAGAGTCTTGTACCAATTTAATAAGATCCATAATTTCTTAATTAATCTTGTGGCAGCGTCACTGAACCGTTCTGTGAGAGGCTGCTTTAAGGGACTGCAAAGATATAAATTATTTTACATTTTGCAAACTTTTGCGGCAACTTTCGAAGAACTTGCACCCCTCTACCCCATTCTACCGTATCGGCCGTGGCCACCGGGACCACCCGGGCCGCCGGGACCACGTCTTCCGCCGAAATTGCCGAACCTGTATGTAAGGGACATAACTATGTAGCGGCCCAGCGTGTTGGACGAACTTTCGATGTGGTAGTTGGCGCTGTCTGTGACATTGAGATTGCGCTGCTGGCCAAGAATGTCATAGCATTTGAGGGACAGAGTCATAGACTTCTTCAGCAAAAGCTTCTGCAATTCTGCATTCCACACAACTGTAGAGCGCTGCGGAGTATCATATCCATTGTACCAGTTATAGCCGGCATCGGTCTTAAATACAAGCCCCGCGAGATCCCAAGTCCAGTTTATGCTGCCCATAACATTGTTGTTCCAGGTTCTGGTGGTCTTTTTGTCTTCGGCAATGGTGTACCAACTGCTGTTCATCCTTGTCCGACCCGACAAAATTACCTCCAGCGCGTCGGAACGGTAAGTGAAGCGAATGCGGTCGGTGAAATTGAGGGTACTGGTGGTGTTAAGGGCAATGTGCTGGTCGAAATAGTTCTTGTCGTTGAAATTGCGGACGAACTCCTCCATAAAATCATAGAAGCCCTTGCTGACATAAGTGCTCATATCGATACCGGTGCCCACATAAGAGGAATTCCTGGACCATCCCATATTCATTGAATTGGATACCGAGAAGTTTGACCGGGCTATGGGAACGTTGAAGAAACCGTTGATTCCGGCACTCATCGACGAAGGTCCGTTTACCGGCATAGAATAAGATGAACCGCCGTTGTACCAGGTGGTGTTTACAATGGGATTCTGCACATAACTTCCATTCAGTCTTACGTTGAAGGAAGTGAAAGTGCTCCTGTCGTTATAACGGATGTCGGCGTTGAGCCTGTGCGAGAAATACGGGGTAAGAGAAGGGTTACCGAAAGATACCGAAAGAGGGTTGGTATTGTCGGGCACAGGCATAAGCTGATTGGTAGAAGGCTGGCTCGTGTTTCCGCGGTAGCTTAAGCGCATATTGAAGTTGTCGCTGAATTCGGCCTGCAGCCTGAGCGCAGGAGAAAAATTCCATCGGAAATCGTCATAAACCTTTGATACCGTGCCCTTTGTAGTTTCGTTATGAGTCTTTGTAGGCTTGGCCGAGAACCCCAGCTGGCCCTTGATTTTTTCGGTCTGGTACAGCGCGTTCACACCTATCTCCTGGTTGTGACTCTCGTTAAGGATACTGTTCGAGTAGTCGTCCACCTTTTCCCGGGTAACGAATTCGTAGGTATCTTTATTGGACACCGATTTCTTCCAGTTGTAGGAATAATTGGCCTCAACATAGAATCTATTCCCCAAAGGCTCGGTATAGGTGAGGCGGCCCATCAGGGACGCATTGGTGCTCTTCGAGTCGAAGGTCTGGTTTACCTTCTGCAAGTCAATGATGTCGCCGTTCTCGTCGTATTTTATTGTGCTGTTGTTGTTTATGCCGTTAAGAGCGTTGTTGGAATAGCTGTATCGGCCCATAACGGTCATTGTGCGGCCGGGGATTCCCAGTCTCTGCCTGAACAGCAGGAAGCCGTTGGTGCTGACATTCTTGTTGGAGCCGGTATTGTTGGTGAACGCATCGTTCATCTTGTAGGACTTGCCGGAAAGATTGTCGAAAACGGTGGAAGAGGTATCATTCTGCGAATAATTGCCGTTTCCGAAATTCACCTGAGGCTGGAAAATGATAGAAGTATTCTTGGAGAACTCGTGCTTGAGCCGGACTCCGAACCTGTGGCCGCCGTTGGCGCTGCGGTCGTGTTCACGACTGTCGATCAGATAGTTGCCATCGGTCATAAAATTCGTCTTCCGGTTTCCCGACTCAACCATCCTGTCTGAATGATTGTACAGGTAGTTGGCACCCAGTTCCATACGGTTGTCGAACAGATTCCATCCGCCGTTCACACCGCCCATATAGGAAGTGGTAATGCCGCTTCCTCCCCCGCCGCCCATTCTACCGCCGCCGCGCATCCCCTGCATCATTGAAGACGACAGGTCATTGAACCCGCGGTTGTTGGTATTGTTTGCGTTGAGTATGACGCTCAACTGGGTTTTGCCGGTGAATCGGCCCAGGAAACCGGCACCCTGGTAGCGCCAGTCGTTCATATTGTTGTTTGCCGATGGTAAATCGTGCCCGCCGCCGGCCATTACGTTGCCGAACAGGCCGTTCATCATCCCCTTTTGGATTGAAAGGTCAATAACGTGCTCCTCCTCGCCGTCGTCGATACCGGTGAATTCGGCCTGGTCGGACTTTTTTTCAATGACCTTTACCTTTTCTATAATCTTGGCAGGAATATTTTTCGACGCCAGCTGAGGGTCATCCAGGAAAAAGGTCTTTCCGTCAATCATTATCTTGCTGATAGTCTCACCATTCTGCGTAATGGTACCGTCTTCGGCCACCTCTACGCCGGGAAGTTTCTTGAGCAGGTCTTCCAGCACATCATTCTCGGTGACTTTGAAGGAACTGGCATTGTACTCAATGGTATCTTTCTTGATTACTACCGGATTGCCGACGGCAGAGACTTTAGCCGCATCGATGGCCTGAGCGTCCTGAGGCATTTTAAGAACCCCCAGGTCGAGTGCGCCGGAGACTTTGATTTCCTTTATAACAGGCTTATAACCAAGCAGTTCTGCCTTTAGAACATAGTTTCCATTCTTTACTCCCGAAAATATAGCTTCGCCCGTTTCACCGGAAAGAGCGGCATAGACGGCCGACTTTGCGCCCGGTTTGGAAAGTGTAACGGTGGCATAGGCTACGGGAATATCGTTATCTTCTTCCTGCAACACAAGTTTGACTCTGTTCTGAGCAAAAACCGTTGACGAAAACAGAAGACAGCTGAGAACAATAACAGCAACAACCTTAAATTTCATAAATCTACTTTTTTACCCTGTCGGGATTCGCTTCCAGGAATTTTTCCCAGGAAGTAGATGCAGAGGTGCTGGACAGAGGCGATGTAAGCTGATAGAAATGGCACATCGCTATGGCCAGGGCATCGGTCGCATCCAGGTGCTCAGCAACAATTTTTATGCCAAGGGTACGCTCTACAATGAGCGCGACTTGCTCTTTAGAAGCGGCGCCATTGCCGCATATTGCCATTTTTGCCTTTCGGGGAGCATACTCGTAAACAGGTACTCCCCTCTTACTGGCCGCAATGATGGCGGCTCCTTGAGCCCGGCCAAGTTTGAAGATTACCTGGGCATTCTTTGCATAAAAAGGAGCCTCTATCGCCAGATCGTCGGGGCTGTAGAGCTCTACCAATGCATTCACTTTCTCGTAAATGAGCTGCAGCTTGGCATAGGGGCTGTCTATTTTCCGCAAATCGAGCACTCCCATATCTACAAATTGAGGGACGCTGCGTTCATTTACACGCACGACCCCGAAACCAAGTATGTTGGTTCCGGGATCAATGCCTAATATAGTTCGGGTTTTAGTCAATCTTGTCAAAACCTGTATAAGGACGCAGAACCTCGGGGATTATGATTCCGTCGGCGGTCTGGCAGTTCTCGAGGAGGGTGGCAACTACCCTGGGCAATGCCAGAGAGCTTCCATTGAGGGTATGTGCCAGCTGGGTCTTGCCTTCTGAATCGCGGTAGCGCAAATGCAGACGGTTTGCCTGATAGGTTTCGAAGTTGGAAACCGACGAAATTTCGAGCCAGCGCTGCTGTGCCGCGCTCCAGAGTTCGAAGTCATAGGTAATTGCAGAGGTGAACGACATATCGCCGCCGCAAAGACGGAGGATACGGTACTTGAGACCGAGTTTGTTTACGATACCCTCGACGTGGGCAACCATTTCATCCAGAGCCTTATAGCTGTCTTCGGGCTTCTCTACGCGAACAATCTCCACCTTGTCGAACTGGTGCAGACGGTTGAGACCGCGAACGTCCTTGCCGTAAGAACCGGCTTCGCGGCGGAAGCAGGGAGTGTAGGCGGTAAGATGCTGGGGAATCTCATTCTCGGCGAGAATCACGTCACGGAAGATATTGGTAACGGGCACCTCGGCCGTAGGAACCATATAGAAATCGTCCAGATTTGCGTGATACATCTGGCCTTCTTTGTCAGGGAGCTGACCGGTTCCGAAACCAGAAGCCTGATTTACCATTACGGGAGGCTCAACCTCGAGATAGCCGGCGGCAGTGTTGCAGTCCAGGAAGAAATTGATGAGAGCCCTCTGGAGTTTTGCACCTTTTCCCTTATATACGGGGAAACCGGCTCCGGTAATTTTCACGCCCAGGTCGAAGTCAATAATGTCGTATTTCTTTGCAAGCTCCCAGTGAGGAAGTGCATTCTGAGGCAAAACGGGATCGGCCCCGCCCATCTTTACAACCTCATTGTCCTGAGCGCCATTGCCCGGCTTCACCAGATTGCAGGGAAGATTCGGCATTAGCACAAGCTGGGATTCGAGCTCCCTGCCGGCATCTTCCATCTGCGCCAGCAGCTGGGTCGATTTGGACTTGAGGGCGGCAACCTTTGCCTTCGCTTCCTCGGCCTTGTCCTTAAGGCCCTGTTTCATAAGAGCGCCAATCTGCGCGGCAAGCTGTTTTTGCTCGGCGAGGATAGCATCGCTCTCGGTTTGCAGGCCACGGCGCTGGGTGTCGAGTTCAAGAACCTTCTGAACCAGTTGTGCGGCCTCAAAATTCTTTATCTTAAGTTTTTCTACAACCAACTGCGGGTTGTCACGAAGCATTTTTAATGTAAGCATATCCTAAAAATTCAAAAGGACCCACACTTAACTCGAAGTGCAAGTCCCTTGGTTCTCATAAAAGCCCTTCGAGATTAGTTCTCAAAAGGGATTACCGATACATAAGACTTGTCCTGACGCTTGCGGCTGAACTTTACAGTTCCGTCTACAAGAGCGTAAAGAGTATGATCTTTTCCCATACCTACGTTAAGGTCGGGATTGTGCACTGTACCTCTCTGGCGTACGATAATGTTGCCGGCCTTTACGACCTCACCACCGAATTTCTTGAGTCCGAGACGCTTGCTATGGGACTCACGACCGTTCTTTGAACTTGATTGACCTTTCTTGTGTGCCATAATTGATGAGTTTTAAGCGATCGACTCGATCTTGATTTTTGTAAGTTTCTGACGATGTCCGTTGAGTTTCTGGAAACCCTTACGGCGAATCTTCTTGAATACTATGACCTTGTCGGCCTTTGCATCATCCTCGAGAACTGTAGCCTTAACGACTGCACCCTCGATGTAAGGAGTGCCGACCTTTACTGTTCCCTCTTCGTCGAGAAGGAGAACCTTGCCGAACTCCACAGCTTCACCTTTGGCCTGAGGAAGTCTCTGCACAAAGATTTCGTTGCCAGCCTCTACTTTAAACTGCTGGCCTGCAATGTCTACGATTGCGTACATTTTTTAATAAACTTTAAAAGTTCTGACCGCAAGCGTCCGTTTTTCAAACGGCTCTTTATCAATGGCTTGACGGCCTTGTCAAATTTTGGACCACAAAAGTACGGATTTTTCTTTTATCTGCCAAATTATTTTTGAGGATGGATGATGGTTGGGGCGGATTGGAGAGTTGGTGGGCGGATTGGAGAGTTGGTGGGAGGTTGGAGAGTGGGTGGAGGTTGGATGGTGGGTGGAGGTTGGATGGTGGGTGGGAGGTTGGATGGTGGGTGGTTTTGGGTAAAGTTTTGGATATCGGTTTTTGAAATAAAGAAATATTTTATACCTTTGCACGCCGATAACGAAAAGGAGGTGATTTATAATGATTATCGTACCCGTAAAAGAAGGTGAAAATATCGAAAGGGCTCTTAAGAAATTCAAGAGAAAATTCGAAAAGACTGGTGCAGTTCGCGAACTCCGCGCCCGCAAGAACTTTGAGAAACCTTCAGAGAAAAGACGTGTAGCCCACGAAAAGGCCGTCTATGTACAGCGCCTCCGTCTCCTCGAAGAGCAGTAATCCTATAATGGAAAGATACCGACGGGGTCCCTTCACGGGATCCCGTTTTTATTTGGCAGGCGGGGTTCCTCTTCAGGATGCAGAACACGTTTTTCTATCCAGTCACATCATCTGCGCTTCGCCCGTCGGGACTTTGTAGCCAGACTCGTCAACTACAATTTGCTGCCGCAAATCAATTCCTCGCTAGGCTGCAAAGTCCCGTCCACAACAGAGGGCCCTGGAAGGGCTTCGGTAAGGGGGTGTTGTGTACGACCCCCTCAAAATACCCTGCCGGTACACGGGCACCACCATTCCACGCAACTCAGAGCGTGCCAGCCGTGGACGGGATTTAATTTACGAATAAGCCTTCGCCACTTCGGCGAGAATTACCCAATTGCGATATTAGAGACAAAATCAGAATTTCAAACACATAATTTTGCTGGTGATCGCAGAACACGGCAGTGAGCACACATCGGCGCAGAAAAACCTACCTACCGGGTGAAGCCACTGTAAAAATAAGAGGCTGTTCAGGAAAGCGCAGCAAGTTTTGGAAAACCACAACGAATAGCTATCTTTGCAATCCAATTGCGGGTGTGTTGAAATTGGTAGACAAGCTAGACTTAGGATCTAGTGCCCTGTGCGTATGGGTTCGAGTCCCTTCACCCGCACCTTTTGAGAAGTCAACTGATTGATATTTAATCGGTTGACTTTTTCTTTTACTCATTTGCCCGACATTTGCCCGACAGAATTTTAGAAATTGTGAAAACGAACCCCGTTTTTTCGCCCTCCCGGTTGTGCAAATTATTAGGGCGATTATGCAATAGTCTTTCCTGAAGATAAAGATAAGAATTTTCGATGAAGGAGACAATTTTTTTCTATAGACACTATGGTTCATCCGCATGGACGGATGAATCCATCAAACCATATTTCATGTATGAGGTAGCTTGTATTAGCTGAAATGATGTGTTGGGATGATGGGCAAAAAAAGGATGGCCAACGTTGATTCTGTGTTGGTCATCCTCGGTTCAATGCCAAACATCCGTGGATTAATTTTACACGTAGTGCGTAAATAAGGGTATC
>JAKSKE010000051.1 GCA_024401895.1 Bacteroidales bacterium | reverse complement strand
CAATCTGAGGGGTTACGTTCTCGAGAGCTTTCCTCCAAATATCGAGAGGAGCCTTGTCAGAATCTTTCATCTTCTCGCCTACCAAATCAATGGCATCGTAAAAAATAGAATACGCGATACTCTTCTTCCCCTGCAACATAAGATTATTCACGAAACGGGTAACCTGTGTGTCGTGAAACTTAGGATCAGGAAGTAGAATCCTCTTCTTAGGCTTTGCTTTTCTCATTTTTGAAAAAAATTAAAAGTTAAAACTCCTTAGTTTACTTCTTGGGACGTTTTGCTCCGTAGAGAGAACGTGACTGAGTACGACCCTCTACACCAGCAGTATCCAAAGCGCCTCTAAGGATGTGGTAACGTACACCGGGAAGGTCCTTTACACGGCCTCCGCGAACGAGCACGATAGAGTGCTCCTGGAGGTTGTGACCCTCACCGGGAATGTAGGCATTGACCTCTTTTGAGTTTGTAAGACGTACACGGGCAACCTTACGCATAGCTGAGTTAGGTTTCTTAGGGGTTGTTGTGTAAACCCTAAGGCATACGCCACGCTTCTGAGGACAAGCATCCAACGCACGGGATTTCGATTTTACCTCGAGAACCTCGCGTCCTTTGCGAACCAATTGTTGAATTGTTGGCATAAACTGTTGTTAAAAAATAATTAAAAGCCCCCATTTTTTGGGGGCTGCAAAGATAGTAAATATTTAGTAATTAACAAACTTATCAACAGCTGAAAATTTATAAATCACTAAAGATATTTTACAAACTCAATATCCTTGGCTGCTTTAGCCTTCAAAGAAGGATCCTTTGCGCAGGCGCTGTCCAGGTATTTCTTCACATTGGAAGTGTCTCCTATGCGAGCCGAAGCCACTGCGCGAAGGTAATCGCTGTTTGCACTGGTACCTTTGATTGAGCTCAAAGCCTTATTGTATTCTCCGGCAAGGATGTATGCCAGACCAAGGTTGTCGCTTTCTGTTCCTTCAAGGTTCTTTATTGCAGAATCGTAGTTTCCTGCAATGATGTCGAGAGCTCCAAGATTCTCTTTTGTACCTGCCTTCTTGAAATTTTCAGCGGCACCGGCATAGTCGCCCTTCATTATCTTAACTACACCGTATGCGTTTTCAACGTCTTTGTCGTTCTTGTTCTCGAGATTGTCGAGGCACTCTTTTGCCTTGTCGGCATCGCCATCCTTTATATATGTGCAAGCCAGGTTGTACAGAGCGGTCTCTGAACCGAACTTATCTACAGCTGCCTCGTACAAGGCTGCCTTTACGTCGGTATCTTCGGCAATTGCAGCGAGGTGGAGGATTGCAGGCTCGTCAAGTCCCTCGAGGCCCTTCTTTGACATTTGTCCGAGTTCCTCGTCGGTGAAGTTCTTGAAAGTTGACTTTGTAACGAAACGGGCGCGGCGCAGTTCGGGAAGCACTTCTTTCTTGAGCTCTGTGAAAATCTGAGAGATGTTCCTGATTTCAGACTCACGGACTGCGGGGTCTGAGTACATTGAAAGAACTCTGAGGATAAGGTCTTTGTCCTGAATGTCGCTCTTGGTAACGGCCTCTTTGAATCCGTCCCAGTCCTGTCCTACCGACTTGATTTGGGCGTCTTCGCTGTCGATTCCGGTGTTGAGTTTCTTCCAGGCCTGCTCGGCGGTGGCGGCACGACGGTCAGAGAGCTTTGCGTTGAATTTCTCTCCTCCCTCGGGAGATGCATAGGAAATGATTTCGGTTCCGCCGATGGTAACCCTTTCGTTGTTCTTGAGGTCCTCGATATCTTCCTGCATCTTCTTTATTGAATCTGAAGTAAGTTCAGATTTACGTACTACAGAAGAATTTACGGTGTACATAATCTGGCCCTCGGTGCTCTGCTCGATAACGGCCTTGTAACCGTCGGCCTTGTAGTCGCAGGTTACACCTACAATTGCGTTCAAGCTTGTGGTAACGCAGCCTTCGGCAATCTTGCGCACGGGAAGGTCATATTTCTTTCCGTTGAAAGTAAGAACTCCGCGAAGCTCCAGGGTGGACTTTGCCATTTGGGGAATATAGGTGAACGAAAGCCTCTCTACAATGATTCCTCCTTCCTGAGGAACTACCTTGAAGTTATCCTTAACCTTCTCTCCCTGATAAGTGAAAACGGGACCCTTCGCCTCTCCTCCTTCATAAACAAGAACCGGAGTAATTTCTACTATTGCCTTGGGAGCGAAGTAGCCCTTGGGGCAAGTAACTGTAACCTTTGCCGGAATTTGTCCGTTTTTCACCTGCAGCGGTGAGGGGTTGCACTCGGTAACAACATTCTCTGCCATCTGCATTTTCTTAATGATGGATTCTGAGCAGGAAGTTGCTGCCAGGCAAACGGCGGCAATCAATGATAAACTGATGATTCTTTTCATATTGTAAAACTATGTTTAAAGCGTTGGATGCAAAGATAACTTTTTTTCGTTAACTTTGCGTGATAATCTTTGATTATGGATACCCAGGAACTGCAAAAAATAAAAAACAAGTTCGACATTGTAGGAAATAATCCCGGACTCACCGTAGCCCTGGAAACAGCCACAGCCGTGGCTCCCACCGACCTTACAGTGCTCGTCTGCGGCGAAAGCGGTGTGGGTAAAGAGGCCATTCCGCAAATAATCCACCAGTTCAGCCGTCGCAGGAACGGCCGGTATCTGGCGGTGAACTGCGGGGCAATCCCCGAAGGAACCATAAACGCCGAACTCTTCGGACACGAAAAAGGCGCCTTCACCGGGGCAATCGGCGAACGGAAGGGATATTTCGAAGAGGCCAACGGCGGAACCCTTTTCCTGGACGAAATAGGTGAACTTCCGAAAGAAACCCAGGCTCTGCTCCTGAGGGTCCTTCAGAACGGAGAATTTATGAAAGTGGGGTCTTCCAAGGTAGAGAAAACCGATGTGCGAATAATAGCAGCCACCAACGTTGACCTGCGCAATGCGGTGCTGAACGGCAAATTCCGGGAAGACCTGTACTACCGGCTCAACGCCATTCAAATAAACGTTCCGTCCCTGCGTGAACGCAAGGAAGACATCTACCTGCTGTTCCGTAAGTTTACATCGGACTTTTCAGAGAAATACAATCTGTGCAAGATAAATCTCGACCATCAGGGAGTGGCAATGCTCAGCTCCTACCGCTGGCCGGGCAACATACGCCAGCTCAAGAACATTGCCGAGACCGTAACGGCCCTGGAGTCCAAGCCCATAAGTCAGAATTCAGAACGCATAGAAATTCCGGCATCGACCCTGGCAAAGTACCTTCCAAACGAACAGGACACCCTGCTGCCCGCAGTTTCCGACTCCAAGCCGGGCTCTATGTCAGACAATGACAAACGTATGCTGGTAAAAGCCATTCTGGACCTGAAGGCCGAGGTGGATTCGCTCAAGAAGGTGGTTTATTCCAACCAATCTGCGGCCGCAATACCTTCGAACTCTGTTTCTGCCGGGACCTCCATTCCCGACGACGACGCCGAATGGCAGGTGCCCCAGGAGGAACTTTCGCTCAAGAAGGCGGGACTGGATATGATTAACAGGGTTCTGGAAAAGCATAACGGAAACATAAAGGCGGCTGCGGCCGAACTTGGAATATCGGAAAGAACCATTTACCGCAAACTGGCAAAACTCAAAGAAAAATGAAAAAGTTCCTAGTCTTTGCATTAGCCGCGCTAATTCTTCAATCCTGTCGTGTAAGCTACTCATTTTCCGGCACTTCAATACAGCAGGACGTGAACACAATATATATTGAACTGTTCGAATACAAGGCTCTTCTGGTAAACCCTACCTTGAGCAACGAACTCACCGAAAACATTCGCGACCAGTTCCGCAGGCTCACCAGGCTCGAACAGGTTGACTCCAATTCAGACCTTGAACTCTACGGGGCCGTAACCGGCTACAATATTAGCGCACAGGCCATTTCGGCAAACGAACAAGCTACGCAGAACCGTCTTACGGTAGAAGTTTCCATAAACTTCGTAAACAACAAGCACCCCGAAGACAATGTGGAGAAAAAGTTCTCGTCCTATGCCGATTTCCCGTCGTCCACCCCTTTGTCCAGCGTTGAAAGTTCCCTTTGTCAGGAAATAATCACCAAGCTCACAGAGGACATCTTCAATGCTACAGTGGCCCAGTGGTAAAAGAATTTTTGCTAAAGTCCAATAAAAATATTTACTTTGCAACCCTTTGCAGGAAAATAAAATAGAAAAACATTACAATATGAACGCAATTTTTACAATTCTGACCATCCTTATCATCATTGCGGCAGTTCTTCTCATTCTCGTTGTTCTTCTCCAAAACGGAAAGGGTGAGGGCCTTGCAAGCAATTTCGTTGCAGGAAACCAGACATTCGGTGTACGTCAGACAGCCGATCTTCTTGAAAAAGTCACCTGGGGACTCGTGATATTCATTCTTGTAGTCTCTATCGCTTCAACTTTCACCCTCAACAGCACCAGCTCAAACGGTGTAGGCGTATCTGTTGAAGACGAGCTCAACAAAGTAGAGCAACCGGCTTTCCCGACTGCTCCCCTTGAAAATGCAGACCCTTCTGCAACAACTTCAGAAGAATAAGAAACTGTCCGCTACCGGACTTGAATTACGGGGCCGTGGTCTTTGACTACGGCCTCTTTCCATTTCTGGGTGTAGCCTGGCTGTGAGAGTTTTACGTTGCCCTCTTCGTCCTTCTCCTTAACGTTACCGTCTATAAACTTGACCAGCAGCGCTTTTTCGAGTTTGGCCCATTCCGAGAACTGTTTTTTGGCGGTATTTACTGTATATTCGGTCAAAGAACGGCGCACCCTCCATTCTGCAAATTTTCCAAGTATGCCCTTGCGGTGCTTTCCGTAAAGCTTCACCGAAAGCGAATCGAAATGCGGAACCGCCCTGTGCATCTGCTCGTTCTCGAATTTATCTATAGCGGCCCTCACTACGGGTTCCATTTGGTTGTACATTCTGTAGCAGCTGTTGGATATGCGGTTGTTCATCCAGAACGACGAAGTTTCGGAATATTTGAAAAGGTTGCCGTTTCCAACGCGGAAACATTCGGGTACCTGCCTTGTATTTACGTAGATAGGTGTGAGGTAAGAGGTGGCAGCGTCGTCGGTACCGAACCAGAGAAGGGCTCCTATGAGGTCGGGAAGGGCGGGGCGGCTCTGAGCTACGAACCAGAATCCGGTCTGCTGCGTGGCAATTGCCCTTTCGTTAATATAGGTTTTTCCGTCCACCTCAAACTCCATAGGCCTCCAACGGTAGGGGCAGGCATTGCCGCCGGCTCCTATGTCGGTCCTCATATCCATCGGGGTACCCTCATAATGGTCGCGCATAACGTCGGCAACGTCCTTTACCCCCACCGGCTCCGAAGGTTTCACCCAGAGGGGCATCTCCCCCGCCAGGTCATAACCCATAGCATAGTTCAGGTATTCCGATGCGCCGCGGCTTACCTCGACTCCGTTTTCCTCCCAAGTGAAAGTGCCGTTGCAGAGAATGTTGAATGCACTCCATACGCGGGCGTCGCAGCCTCGCACGGTGCCAAAGTCAAGCGGGCAGTAAGCGTCGCGGAAGCTGAATTCGGAGTCGGGACCGCTGAAGTACCCTTTCTCCCTTGCAAAGCTGATTACATCGCTGGAATACAAGGTGTTAGGGTCGTTCAACGGGAAGCGGGTGATTCTGGGCTGATTCGCGTGAGCGCAAATGTATCCGTCCGGAATCCTTCTGGCAACCCATACAATGCCCTTGTTCCCTTCGCCCTTTCCTATAAGGTCCATAATCCAGGCTTCTTCCTTGTCGGCAATTGAAAAAGTCTCTCCTTCCGAGGGATACCCGTACTCGGCGGCCAGGTCCACTATGGTCTGAATGGCCTCGCGTGCTGTAGAAGCCCTCTGCAGCGTAACGTAAATGAGGGAACCGTAGTCCATAATTCCGTCGGGCTCAATGAGTTCCATTCGGCCTCCCCAGGTAGTCTCGGCAATGGTGAGCTGTTTCTCGTTCATATTCCCTACGGTCTGATACGTATAGCCCACCTGCGCAATGCTGCCCCTCCTTACAGCCGTATCCCAGTCTATAATCTCGCGTTCGCTTCCCGCCCGATGCCTGCCGGCAGACTGAAAGTACAGTTCTCCGTACAGAACGTGCGAATCGGCGGCATAGGAAACCATATTGGAACCGTCTGTACTGGCTCCGCGGGTTACTATGATATTTGTACAGGCATAGGAGCCATAGCTGCACAGCAGCGATGCGGCCATTACGGCGGCGGCAAAGAGGGTTTTTCTCATTTTGTGGTTTAGCTTTAAATTTTTATTTTTGCGTTTGCTTATCGCAAAAATATGAAAAATCGACTTATTATCATAGCTTTCGCGCTGTTGTTCCCGTTCCTTGCCATTGCACAGGAACAGGCGGCAAAGGATCCCAAGCAGGAGATGAAAGAACTTATGGATTTCATCGAAAAAAGTGTCGAGAAGTATCAGGAGACCTACGACCTTGAAGACTGGCAGTGCTTTTACGTAGATTCCATTTTCACCCACGACTACCTGGCGCTCAAGGAAGAAATGGAGTCTCTTGGGAAGAACAAAGTTTCAACTCCTGCCCTTTACGTTGAGATTCAGGACAAGTGGATGGAACAGATATCCAACTCTCTGAAAACCGTTTTCACTCCCGAACAATGGGCGAAACATTTGAAATACGGAGAAGCGAGAGCGCAGAAGGAAAGAGCAAAAAGACGTGCTAAACGGGATAAAATATGAAACACGAAGATATAGAGAAATTGCTGGCCGAGATTCAGGCCCTTGAATGTAAAACTGCAAAAGAAGTTGAAGAAGCCAGAATACGGTTTCTTGGCAAGAAGGGAAGCATAACCGCACTCTTTGAAGAGTTCCGCACGGTTGACAAAGAAGTGAAGCGTGAACTGGGACGCCCCCTCAACGAGCTCAAGCAGGCCGCAACCGCCAGAATCGAAGAACTTAAGGAGAAAATCGGCGAAAGCCTTGCAAGCCAGGGCTCCGGAGAAGACCTGTCTATGCCGGGCGAACAGCTTCCGCTGGGCTCAAGGCACCCGGTAAGCATTGTACGCCAGCAAATTGTAGATATCTTCAGAAAATTCGGCTACGACGTGGCCGAAGGGCCCGAAGTCGAGGACGACTACCACGTATTTGAAGCCCTCAACTTCCCTCCCAACCACCCCGCCCGCGATATGCAGGACACTTTCTTTGTGTCGGCCGGGCACCCGAATCCGCTGCTGCTCCGCACTCACACCTCTTCGGTGCAGGTTCGTTCAATGGAGAAGATGGATTTGCCCATACGTGTCATCTGCCCGGGAAGGGTCTTCAGGAATGAAGCCATAAGCGCCCGTGCGCACTGCATATTCCATCAGGTCGAAGGCCTTTACATAGATGAAGGAGTTACCTTCGCCGACCTCAAGCAGGCCATTCTGCTGTTCGCCCGCGAAATGTTCGGGCCGCAGACCGAGATTCGAATGAGACCTTCGTATTTCCCGTTCACCGAGCCTTCGGCCGAAGTTGACGTGAGCTGCAATATTTGCCACGGCAAGGGCTGCAATATATGCAAGGGAACCGGATGGCTGGAGATTCTGGGATGCGGAATGGTGGATCCCAACGTGCTCAAGGCGTCGGGAATCGACCCCGAGAAATATTCGGGCTTCGCCTTCGGAATGGGTCTGGAGCGCATTGCAATGCTCAAATGGAGGGTCAACGACCTTCGTCACTACTTCGAGAACGACCTTCGCTTCCTTAAAGAATTCGAAAGTTCAGTAGAAATATAGCGCCAATGATTTCGGAGGATGGGTGATTGAGCAATTTTCCGGCAAAATTTTGCCCTAACGTCGGATTTCATCCGTTCATACAGATGAATGTTGTACAGACGCAAATCATTCGCGTTTGTACGAAAATCATTTGTGCATACAACTGTAACTAACGTGCCCATAAACTTAATGGGTTGAATTCTAGCGATTTGCGTCAGCGCCGCAAATCGGTCTCGGATGTAAATTTGGAACTTGTGCTCAGGCATTCCTGCTTGAGCATAGTTTTAGAATCAATCAGGAATTCACCGATTCCGTCCAGAAAAGGTAGGGGTGGTCCCTAGTTTGACCTTTTCCCAATGAATATAATGTACACATCCTTCGATATTTTGCGAGATATTGGGATTTATTCGTATCTTTGGGAGATAATGCTTACTTGCACATCAAATAAAAGTATGTTCGGCACTTCCATCCACAATCTTGGGGGGGGTGAGCAACTGCTTCATACACAGTAAATTAGCATTTGAAAATATCGTCACTTCCGCCTGCGGTCCGTTCTGTGGACTACGGGCGGAAGTCTTATGCACATATCCATCCGATAAGCAAACGAGAAATAAACAATAAAACGATATAGAAATGACAAAAAAAGAACAGCAACAAGTCTATGTGTCGCCAGAGACGGTGACAA
>JAKSKE010000050.1 GCA_024401895.1 Bacteroidales bacterium | reverse complement strand
GCGAAGCGCAGATGATGTGACTGGATAGAAAACACAGGGTTTTGCTGGTGAGCCGTTTTGGGCAGCCCGACGTTAGGGCAAAATTTTGCCGGAAAATTGCTCAAATCACCCATTGAGAGCAATGACAACCCATTTTTTTGCTTTTTTATAGAATTTTCTTTCGAAAGAGCAATTATCTGTCTGAATATTGCCCGTAAGGCATCAAACGGGCAATTATATACCATTATTTTGCTCTGGCAAATGTTGCGCGTACGCGAGTCACTCGCGTTTTGCGCAAACCTACGCTGTTAACGCCCCGCACCATTCAATCCTCGTCGAAGGTGATGTATCGCTCGAAGGTCTTTATGGACTTGTGTCCGGAACATTTTCTCACTTCCGTGATTACCGTGTCATTGAGCTCCTCCCCGACAAGCTTCAGCAGGTCGTGAAGATCTTGGCTGGATCGACTTCATTAAGGCATCAGAGGAGCAGGAAGAAAAGAAGGATTGCATCGATGAGACTACTCTACGTATAGGAGAAGGCCCTTGAGATACTCCCCTTCGGGATGATAGATGCTTACGGAATGGTCGGCCGGCTGGCAAAGACGGTCAAGGATACGTACTCGCCTGCCGGTTTGAGCCGCCGCACTGAAAACCGCCAGGGCAAATGCCTCCTTATCGACCACCTGTGAACAGCTGAAGGTAAATATAAGACCTCCGGGAGCCACCTTCGAGATTGCGGCGGCATTGAGTCTCTGATAGGCCTTGAGGGCATTTTTCAACACGCCCCGGTGCTTAGCGAAAGCCGGTGGGTCAACAATCATAAGGTCGTACTTCCCCGCAGGACACTTTCCAAGATATTCTATGGCATCGGCACAAATGGAATTGTGCGGTGCATCGCAACCGAAATTGAGTTCAATATTCTTCTGAAGCAGCGACACGGCCTTCGCCGAGCTGTCTACGGAATCACAGCACAATGCTCCGGCGGCAAGGGCATAAACGCTGAATCCGCCGGTATAGCAGAACAGATTAAGCACTTTCCGCCCACCGGCATACCTTCCCACCAAGGCACGGTTTTCCCTCTGGTCCAGAAAGAACCCGGTCTTCTGCCCCTCGGTCCAGTTCACCAGGAACCTGTGACCGTTCTCAAACACAACCTGTTCCTTATCATTGAATCCGGGAGCAGTATAGATATATCCGTCAATCAAGTCAAGTCCGGCCTTGAACGGAGCCGTTCCGGAACTCTTGTCGTAAACGGCCTTCAGCCTTGCACCGAAGACCTCCTTGAGCGCGTCGCAAATCTGCTTCTTGGCGCGGAACATCCCCACAGAATGTGCCTGCATAACGCAAACTCCATCGTACCAGTCTATTATCAGTCCTGGAAGAGAGTCTCCCTCACCGTGAACCAGCCGGAAACAGTTCGTCTCCTTCGGAGCTGGCTCGCACTCAGACCCGTTGCCACCCTCGGCACGTAAGAGGGAGGGGCCCAGCGACAGCTGGGAGGGGTCTTGCGAAGCAAGAAGGCCTGAGTGCGAGCCAGCTCCGAAGGAGGACATATTGCCGGCAGAAGAATAAAGGCCGACTGTTTTGCGCACGTCAAGAGCCTTCTGCAAGGCATCCTTCCAAAAAGAAGGCGATGACGGATCCCCATCGAAGCTGAGCACCCGCACAGCAATGGAACCAATCTGATAATGCCCGCACGCCATATAACGGCCATCGGCGGAATAAACGGCAACCAGATCCCCCTCGGCAGGAGATCCCTGTACAGACGCAATGGCCCCGGAGAAAACCCAGGGATGAAAACGGAGCAAAGACTCCTCGCGTCCTTTTTTCAGAAAAACTTTAATCATTTGGGACTCCTGATAAGTTTCAGGTACATCTCGCGGCACACCCAGGCGTCGGTAGCGGCATACAGCTGCTGAGCCGCCGACAGTTCCGACGCCTCCCAGTTTGATAGCTGCTGAGCCTTGGATATCCTTATTCCAAGAATATTGCCCGCAAGTTTTTTAACACTCTTGTCCATAATTCCCCAATCCACGGCAATCTGCTGCAGATCCACAAAACCGAGTTCCTCGAATTTATGCTTTTTCTGAAGGCCGCGCACGTCGTCGTGAGTAGCGGCACCAACCTTTACGATAGCTGGGTCGGAGAGAATCTTGCACAACCGGCTGCGCAAACCCATCTTGTTTATTCTGAACAGGAATGCCTTCTTGCCGTCGGAGAGCTGCAGCAGCGCCACTCCCGAATTGCGCATATTTGAGTTGAACGAAGGCTTGGTCTCGGTGTCAAACCCGAGCACAGGCTGGTTCTTCAGATATTCAACGGCCCTAAGATATGCAAAGCCGGGCTTGTCTATCACCACTATCTCACCCTCGAATGCCTTTAAAGGCAGATTCTCCAATTCCTCGGGGCTGATATTGCATTTATACATCAAAAAAAAAGAACTATGCCGGTTTCACTTCTTAAGAATGAAAGCGAAAACGAGATTCATAAGAATATATACTACAAAGCCGAGCAGAACAATCATAGACCAGTGTATTCCGGAAATGATGACCAGAGCGGCAATAAGCGCAAGATTTACTACAAAGGCTATGCGCTTGCGGTTCTCCAGGCCGTCCCCTTTTGCCACCTTCATAGAGAACATTGGGACTTCGCTCACCAAAAGGAAGCAGAGCACCGCAACCATCAGGGGAACGAACAGCTTCCCGGTAGCCCACACCGACAGGAATGAGGCGGGAGAAGATGCAGTGTACAGCGCGAGCGCCCCGCATACCAGGGCACAAGCCGGAGTAGGCAAGCCAATGAAAGACTTGTGCTGACGTTCGTCCAGATTGAATTTTGCGAGCCTGAGCGCGCTGAATGCGGCGAGTACTACCGGAAAGTAGCAGAGCCACACAGGCGCCTCAAAGCAGTATGCGCGCATAAGAGTGCACAGCATAACCGAAGGAAGCACACCAAAGCTCACCACGTCACAAAGGCTGTCAAGTTCCTTGCCCTTGTCGGAATAAGCGCCCAGGGTCCTGGCCGCAAATCCGTCCAGAAAATCAAAGACAACAGCCGCAAGCATAAAATAGAACGCCAGGTCCAGTTTTCCTGCGCAGGCAGCCATAACACCTGCCGTTCCGCATAGCAGATTAAGGCAGGTGATTGTATTGGGTATGTGTTTTACGATATTCATCACTTGATTCCAAGACGCTTTTTAAGAGATGCAGGCAGGGCACTCTTTGCAACCATAATGTTCACGGTCTGGGCCTTTACAAAATTCTCACTGGCATACCAGATTCCGTCGAACTTGCCGGTAATTCCCCAGGAGTTCTTTACAATGAAATAATTCCTTCCGAACTGGTCCTTGGCCGTACCGTAGATAAGCATACCGTGGTCGTCGGTCATAGTGCGGTTGTCGAATTCTTCCTGACGGCTTTCCTGTGTAGGTTGTTTTTCAACAATCAAGGTATCGGGCACAACTGTCTTTACCTCGGCCTTGCCTACCCAGTGTTCCTGGTCAGAACCGGCAGTAGCCTTGCTTTCCACGTCGGGCAGAAGAGCAAAGCCGGTGCGGGTGAAGCCTTCGGTACTTACATCGGCCCCCCAGGCCACCGTATACCCTTTGTCTATCGCATTGGAGATTACTTCCATGAGTTCGTCGATAGGAACGTTGTACGACTCGTCATAACGCCAGTTGTCGGCAATCTCTACGCTGAACCAGCTGTAGAAAGGATGGTGTGAGAAACTGGTAAGGCTGATATAATTGTCCGGGTCGATATTGAGCGCATCGCGATAGCTTGCAGGAGTATAAGTCTTTCCGTTTACGGTGAAAGTCTCGGGGCATTCTCCCAGATAGGCATCGACAATGCCCTTGAATGCCTTGCTCCAGGCAGTCGAGAGCTTGCGGTTGGGATTCTTGTTGATTTGTTCCACAAAACTCTTGGTCACGGCATCGAGTTCCCCGTGTACGGGCTTGTCGGTACCGTAGCAAAGGCCGGGCATTTCGCTCTGCGGAACAATTCCGTAGTCCTTGATTATATGCATCACGTCCTCGCATTCCGAGCCGGCACCGAAAGTGAGATTGCCGCCAAGGCGGATGTATTTGTCGGCCCTGTCACAATAGGATTTGCTCACCACGAACATCTCGGAAAAATCGGGATAATCCTTCGCATCCTTGATGCCGTTGATTCTAATAACCTCGGCCTCCACGAAACCGAGTCCCGAAAAGCACCAGCAGGTACCGCTGCGGTACTGATTCTTGACAGAAGTCACCGGGTTTGCCTTGACTGTGGTAAATTCATACTTTTCGAATTCCTTGTTGAAATCCACTTTTTCCTGGGCATTCAATGCACCACAAAGAGCCAGAACGGCTGTAGAAATTACAAATAGACGTTTCATATCTTGCAAAGATAGTTATTATTTCACAATTCTGTCTGCCACATTACCCGTAAGCGCATCCTTATGCAGGGTTACATAGATTGTCTTACCCCTGAAAAAAGGAATGGACGCATACCAGATTCGGTTTGGGTCGCCCCAATCGGGTCCCGAAGAATTCTTCACCATATAAAAGGTTTCTCCGTCGGCCGAACGTGCCAGACCGAAAATATGCATCATATGGTCATCTACGGTTTTCTTGAAATCGTAGAATTCCTGACGCATCTCCTGCGTAACTTCCTTCTGGGGAATTACACAGAGCCCGTCCCAGGTATAGCCCGGTTCAGATATATCGGTTCCCCAGGCCACCGTGTAGCCGTTTTCGAGAGCCTTGGTTACGCAATCCTCCAATTCGTCCAGAGGAATATTCCAGGCACAGTCCCAGCGCCAGTTGTCCGACACCTCGACAGGCATCCGGCCATAGAACGGATAGTGGGTGAAAGAAGTGAGCGTGACATAATCATCGGCGTTGAGCCCCAAGAAATTACGGTAGGTTATCGGGCTGAAATGAATGCCGTTCAGAACGAATTTTTCCGGGCATTCGCCGAGATCGCGGGTAAGAATCCTTTCAAATTTCTTCTTCCAGTTGCGGACTCCGGGGGAATCGGGATTCTCTTTCATATCCTTCAGCACCTCCCCAAGATATTCCCGAATGCGTTTGTCCATATCGAAGAGTTCGGGCAGGCCGGTCTTACACGGCATAACCGAATCCGGCACCAGCCCGTAGTCGTCCAGGACGTGCAGAAAGTCTCCCGAAATGCTGCCGGGGCCGCTGGTCAGTTTCCCGTCGACCCGGATATACTTGACAGCCCTGTCGGCATAGGAATGGTGCAGGGTGAACATCTCCGAAAAATCGGGATACCTCAGAGAATCGGAGATATTGTTCAGCCGTATTGTCTCTGACTCCAGGAAAGAAGTCATAGCAAAACACCAGCAGGTCCCGCTGTTATGCTGGTCTTTGATACTGGTAATGGGATTGGCCTTCACGGTCTGGAACCCGTAGTCCTTTACACTCTGGGCGCACAGACAGGCAGGCAGAAGAAGCGCAGAAAGAAATAAAAACCTTTTCATAACCTATTACATTCCGAATTGAACTTTCAACCAATTCAGCGCAGCCTCGGTCTGCCAGGGATAGAGCCAGTGTCCGGTATCCCTCGCCAGCAGCAGCTGCTTGGGTCCCGGGATCACGTTGTAAGCCGAAGTGGTGGATGTAGGACAGCAGACATTGTCGTTGTAACCAAAGGCATAGATACCGGGAACTTCGACGAAACGCGCGAAGTTTGCAGTGTCGAAGTAACGGATTGTATTGAGTTTCGCCTCAATGTCCGGCTGCTTGGGATTGCGGAAGAGATGCGGCCATCCGCCTGCACGTCCGTTATAATATCCGCACACATCGCAGAAAGCAGGGAAATAGGCGAAAAGGGCGCTTATGCGCTTGTCCAGTCCGGCAGCGACAATGGAGAGCATTCCTCCCTGCGAGCCGCCGTATGCTGCTATACGGGCAGGGTCAACGTCATCGCGGCTGCACAGATAGTCGATAGCCCTTACAAGGCTGAGGTAAGTACGTCTATAATAATATGTGTCACGATTGTCGATTCCCTTGGTAACGTAATCGGACAATCCGTTTGCAGAAACAGCCCTGTAAATTTCGGGATCCTGGTCTACGGGAATTCCGTGTACTCCAATCTCAAGACAGACAAAACCTTCGTATGCAAGTTCGCAGGGTCCGTTGAAAGCGCGGACCGCAGCACCGGGAAGCCTCAGAATTGCAGGCTTGGGGCCGGGAGTCTTGGGAACGGTAAGCACTCCGTAAACGTAAGTGCCGGGTTTTACCGCCTGTATCCTTACGTAGAATACGTCCACCTTGTCGTCGCTCTGCTCTTCACAGAAACGCACGCGGGTGAGCATAGGGACCTTCGCGGCCTTGGACTTGGCATCCTCCCAGTAAGAAGTGAAATCGTCGGGCAGAGTGACGGTTGGACGGAGTTTGTCGGGCTCGAAAGCAAGGTTTGTCCTTCCAGAATACCGGTGGCCTTCGTATGTAAGATTTGCCTTCACGTTCACGAATCCGGGCTGCCCTGCTCCGGGAACCTTGATTGTTGCAAAACCCTTGGAATCCAGTTTCACCTTTCCCTTGAAAACGGGATCCAGGTTGTCGGGACCGTAGTTGTACTCAATCTCAATGTCTTTCAGAAGTTCATTCTGGCAAACGGCGTAGAAAGTGACCTTTGCCTGCTGGCCGCATTTATAAGTCCAGTCCTCGTGGTCCGGTGCCAGGCAAAGCTTAACGAATTCCTGCTTGGGCTGTGCATTCAGCGCAAGGCAGCAGGAAATTACAATTGAAATGGTCAATAGGATTCTTTTCATATAGCGTTACTTTTCAAGCTCCTGAATCATAGCGGCCGCAACTGCCCTCGAGGCTCCGCTGCCTCCAAGCTTCTCACGAATGCGGGCATAACCCTCGAGCATAGCCCCGCGATACCGGCCATCATCCGAGAGCCGGGCAAGTTCGGCGGCAACCGCAGCTGAAGTAAAATCGTCCTGGATAAGTTCGCGGAAAACAGGGCTGTCGTCAATAAGGTTGCCGAGAGATATATACCTGATATGGTTCTGCACCTTGAGAATATTCACCGCAGCCCAGTAAGTGAGCGCCGACGTATTCCAGCATACAACCTGAGGCGTACCGATGAGGGCAGCCTCAAGAGAAGCGGTACCGGAATTTATAACCGCCCTGTCGGCGAATTTCAGGATATCGTAGGTTCTGCCGAAAACAAGCCTTACGTTCTTCCTGTCCCCTATATATTTCGTATAGTCGTCGGCAGAACGCGAGGGAGCTCCGGCAACGACAAACTGTCCGCCCATAATGTCGGCGACCTGCATAAGAAGAGGCATCATACGGGAAATCTCACCTTTTCTGGAACCGGGGAGAAAAGCGGTATAGGCACCTTCGACCGGACGCGAATAGCTGTGTTTGTCCACGGCATCGATCAAAGGGTTGCCCTTATAGACAAAGGGCATTCCGACTTTGGTAAAATAGGGTATCTCAAACGGGAATATGATGAACATCCGGTCCACGTATTCCTTGAGTTTACGGTTTCTCCCCTCCCTTGAAGCCCAGGTCTTGGGGGCGATATAATAGAATACCTTTATAGAGTTCAGATGGCAGAACCGGGCTATCTTCATATTGAACCCGGGATAGTCGATAAGAATTACGACATCCGGCTTGAATTCAAGGATATCTCGCTTGCAAAGCTTGAGATTCGAGGATATCTGCCCTAATTTGGCAACCACATCGGTAAGTCCCATAACAGCCGTATCCTTATAGTCACGGACCTTGAAACCCCGCTCACCGGCCGCCGCCTCCATATTGGCGCCTCCCCAGAAACGGAAGCTTGCCTGCGCATCTTCGGCACGCAGTCCGGCAATCAGGTTACCTCCGTGAAGGTCACCCGAAGCCTCCCCTGCTATCAGGTAATATTTCATAGGCCGAAATCGATTTTTGCCAGACGGCAGAGTTCGTTGTAGTCGGTACTGTCTATATTGTGAACCGAAACAGAAACATAACCGTCCTGCAGTTCCAGATGGTCGGCACCCGCAGTGTTCAACTCGTCCCCTACAAGGTCTCCCGCCATCATATAAACGCTCTCCCCTTCTTCTCTGCGCGGCAAATAGGTAATGCCCATATCCAGAGGATTTATTCCCAGACGGCGGAAGATTCCCTCGTCGTAAGGGCGGAATTCCTTAAGCCAATGCTGTATGCCCTGATGGCAGGCCTTCACGCCTTTTATCTCTCTCAAGGGAAGGTTGGGGAAATTGATATTGTAGAAAGCGCCGAAACGGGTCGAATAATTCTCCATCAGCTTCTCCAGAATAGGGATGAGCATTCCCTTGACCGGAGTAAAATCGGCGTTGAAGGACATATCGTCCAAAGAAACCCCTATGGCGGGAACGCCCGCAAGGGCCGCTTCCCTGGCAGCTCCCAACGTCCCGGAATACAGCACGGCCGAGGCAGTATTGGCACCGTGGTTGATACCGGACAGCAGAAGGTCGGGCTTGCAATCGGTATAAATTTCGTCAAGGGCCCATTTCACACAGCTGGACGGGGTTGCGTCTACGTACCACCAGCTTTCGCGGGGGTCATTGGTCAGTTGTTTTACAGCAATGGGCTTCATACCCATAGACACGGCCATAGACATTCCGGACTGATGGTATTTGGGGGCCACGATCACAAGGTCGCCCAAAGGGCGAAGCAGGTCTACCAGCACCTGGAGGCCCGGAGCCTTGTAACCGTCATCGTTTGTAACAAGTATCTTCATATTTATGCAAATATACTTTTTTTTCAGTTAAAAATTTGATAAATTTGCACGCCTTTCGGCTGAGAAAGAAGTATTGTTTAACTAATTATAATTCAAAACAAAAAAAAATGGTAAAACTCGGTATTAACGGATTCGGTCGTATCGGCCGTATGGTATTCCGCGCAGCTTTTGAAAATTTCGCAAACGAAATTGAAATCGTAGGTATCAACGACCTTCTCGATCCCGATTATCTGGCTTATATGCTTAAGTACGATTCTGTACACGGAGCATTCAAAGGTGACGTTAAAGTTGAGGGCAACACCCTTATCGTCAATGGAAAGAGCATCCGCCTCACAGCAGAGATGGATCCCGCAAACCTCAAATGGGACGAGGTTGGTGCAGAGGTTGTAGTTGAGTCTACAGGTCTCTTCCTCACCGACGAGAAAGCCCGCAAGCACATCGAGGCCGGCGCAAAGAAGGTTATTATGTCTGCTCCTTCAAAGGACAGCACCCCTATGTTCGTTTACGGTGTAAACCATACAACATACGCAGGACAGGATATCATCTCCAACGCTTCCTGCACAACCAACTGTCTGGCCCCCATCTCTAAGGTGCTCAACGACAAGTTCGGCATCAAGCGTGGTCTTATGACAACCGTTCACGCTGCAACAGCTACTCAGAAGACCGTTGACGGACCTTCAAAGAAGGACTGGAGAGGCGGCCGCGGTATCCTCGAGAACATCATCCCTTCATCAACAGGTGCAGCCAAGGCTGTAGGTAAGGTTCTTCCCGAACTCAACGGCAAACTTACCGGTATGAGCCTCCGCGTTCCCACATCGGACGTAAGCTTCGTTGACCTCACCGCCGAGCTCAACACTCCTTGCACATACGAGGAAATCTGCGCAGCAATGAAGGAAGCTGCCGAGGGCGAACTTAAGGGAATTCTGGGATACACCGACGAGTGCGTTGTTTCCACCGACTTCCGCAACGAGAGCAAGACCTCTGTATTCGACGCAAAGGCCGGTATCCAGCTCGACCCTACCTTCGTTAAGGTTTGCGCCTGGTACGACAACGAGTGGGGTTACTCAAACAAGGTTCTCGAAATGGCTAAGGTTATCACAAAGTAATCTGACTGTCACTTTACAATTAATAAAAGAGGTCGTCCGAAAAGGGGCGGCCTCCTTTGTTTTTCAGCATAATGAACTTCGCAGCGGCACTTGCTTGGGGTTAGGTGCAAAACTTAGGCTCACGTGCAAAACCCTGTGTTTTCTATCCAGTCACATCATCTGCGCTTCGCCCGT